>CAIQBY010000272.1 GCA_903870175.1 uncultured Bacteroidota bacterium | reverse complement strand
CTCGGCAGAATAAAAGAACAAAAAGGATATTTGATTTTTACTTCGGTTCCTTTGAATGTTCTTTCGGGGCAAAATGTAAAAGTATATCTCGAACACCTTGGTTTGTTTGAGACAGAGAACCTTAAGTTTTTTGATGACCTCGATTTCGCACTCGAATGGGTGGAAGAAGAGATATTGCTGGAAGCAAAAGTTATTGATGATACGCGGACTTTGGAGTTGAAAGGAATTGAACTGTTTGCTAATTTCCCTGAAAAAGCGCTGCATACGCTGGCTTCCTGTCTTGTTGAAAAAAAGTATGAAAAGAACGAGACCATTTTTAATATGAATGAAGATGGTGACGAAATATATTTTGTGAGGAAAGGAAATGTAAAAATTGTGCTGCCCCTTGCAGGTGGCGGTTCTCATCATCTGGTAACTATTTCCAAAGGAAGTTTTTTTGGGGATATGGCTTTTTTGGATAAACGCAAAAGGTCGGCAAATGCGCTGGCAGGTGATGAAGTTCTGCTGTACGAATTGTCACGCAAAAAGTTTGATGAAATAAATGTAAGACATCCCGAGATAGCCGGACAGTTTTTCGAGAAGCTTGCATTTGTTATTGCAAACCGTCTGCGCCTCAGTGATATGGAGTTGAAGGCGTTGCAGGAAAATTAAAACAGGAAGAGTTTAACCTGTTTATTTAATATTAATTAGGCTAAAGAAATTCTTATGTCGAATATGGAAACGAAAGATATTGCAAAGACAAAGCTGGAGCACTTACAGGCGAAGGTTCGTATCAAGGAACTGCAGTTGGGCGCGCTGCTGGATATTTCAAATTCAATCAACAGTCATTTTTCCACTTCTGCTTTACTGGAGAAATATAAACACTTTGTGAAAGAGCAGTTAAATATCGAACAGCTTGCGCTTTACAGTTTTCATACCAGCTGGGAATGCCTGTTGAGTTATGGTTTCAGTAAAACCGATTTGAATAAAATAGAGGTGGAGCGCGATTTAATTCACATGAAAGAAATTACTTCTGTGAACAATGAGCAGAATAATGCGTTGAAACATTTTGATATTGTTATCCCTGTTTATCATGACAAAAAACCGCTGGCTTACCTGCTTCTGGCCGATGGAAATGAGGAGGAAAGAAGTGTAAGCAAACTGATTAAGCATCTTAACTTCCTGCAGTTGCTTACCAATATTACTGTTTCTTCCATCGAGAAACAGCGGTTGGCGGATGAAGTATTGAGGCATGAAAAGGAGCGGAGAGAATTGATGGAAAAACAAAACGAGATTCTTGAAGGCATTGTTGAAGAGCGTACCAGAGAATTAAGAGCGGAGAAGGAAGAGTCGGAGCGGCTTCTGTACAATATTCTTCCTCAGGAGTTGGCTGAAGAATTAAAAAGAAAAGGAAGCATTACCCCTATGCGGCATGATGATGCAACTGTTTTGTTTACTGATTTCAAAGGGTTCACGCATGCATCCGAAGACATCTCTCCCAAAAAACTGGTAAATGAATTGAATGAAATATTCGAAGCATTTGATTTCATTACTGAAAAGCATAGTATCGAAAAAATAAAAACAATCGGTGATTCGTATATGGCAGTATGCGGTCTTCCGAAACAGTCGGATTTTCATGCTGTCCAGACAGTTCGCGCGGCACTTGACATGATTCAGTTTTTGGAAGAACGAAAAGGTAAATCGGATTTTTCGTGGGAGATGCGTGTCGGCATTCATTCGGGTCCGCTAGTTGCAGGAGTGGTAGGTACCAAGAAATTTATTTATGATGTTTGGGGAGATACAGTAAATATTGCTTCGCGAATGGAAAGCAATGGTACTGCAGGACAGGTGAATGTTTCTGAAAAGACATACCAGAAAATCAAGAAATATTTTAAGTGTGAGTACCGTGGAAAGAAGGAGGCAAAGGGGAAAGGGAAGATGAAGATGTATTATGTGCTGCATGAAAAAGAAACGGAACGTTATATAAAAGCAAAACATTTTATCATCAAAAAGATGAAAAAGGAATTGCCCGAAAATCTTTTCTATCATGGTCTGCATCATTCACAGGATGTATGTGATGTGGCAGCAGGCATAGCGTTGAAAGAAAATATCAATGAAAAAGATACTGAGTTGATAAAGATGGCAGCTATGTTCCATGATTCAGGCTTCATTAAAAAATACGATGATAATGAAGTTATCGGTTGTAAAATAGCAAAGGAATTTTTGCCTGAATTTGGTTACTCTAAAGAAGAAATAGAAACTATATGCGGAATGATATTGGCAACACATACCCCGCAGAATCCCAAAAATAAACTGGAGGAAGTTCTTGCAGATGCCGACCTTGATTATCTCGGAAGGGCTGACTTTACAAGCATTGCAAAAACACTGTTCGATGAATTAAATGCACACGGGAAACCATTAACGGAGAAAAAATGGAACCAGTTGCAGATTTCATTCCTGAAGAAACATTCTTATTTTACAAAAACATCTCAGGAACTTCGAGACCCCGGGAAACAAAAGCAACTTGAAAAACTAATTTCAAACAATTCACCAATTTAAATAATTAATAACATGAAAAATTCAAAGAAGAAATCGAAAGCAAAACCTGTAAATGCTGAGAATATGACAAAACAGGGAGATATCAAAGTAAGTTATAAAGAAAAACTATCTAATTCGGATTATGAAAAACATCTTGATAAGTTAGGGCTAGAGCTGGTAAAGTTGCAGGAATGGGTGAAGTTGAAAAAACTAAGAGTAGTTGTAATATTCGAAGGTCGTGATGCTGCCGGAAAAGGAGGAGTGATTAAAACAATTGAGCAATTTATGAATCCTCGGGTTTGTAAGGTAGTTGCGCTTGGCGTACCTACCGAGAAAGAAAAAACACAATGGTATTTCCAGCGTTATGTTTCCGAATTGCCTTCGGGTGGAGAAATGTTGCTGTTTGATCGCAGCTGGTATAATAGGGCAGGAGTAGAGCACGTTATGGGATTTTGTACCAAGGATGAATACGAAGAGTTTCTGCGCGCATGCCCTGAATTTGAAAAGATGCTGATTCGTTCTGGAATAATAGTAGTGAAATACTGGTTTTCGGTAAGTAATGAAGAACAGGAAAAACGTTTTCTTGGTAGAATTGAAAACCCTATCAAGCGTTGGAAAATCAGTCCTATGGATTTGGAATCACGAAATAGATGGGTGGAGTTTTCGGAAGCAAAAGACAATATGTTTGCCTATACTGATACCAAACAGTCGCCTTGGTTTGTAGTGGAAGCAGATGATAAACGTAGAGCGAGACTGAATTGCATAAGTCATTTATTATCGATGATACCTTACGAAGAAATACCTGAAAAGACTTTCAAACTTCCACCGCGCAAGTCGGATAAAAATTATGTGAGACCTCCAAAACAAGAACAAACTTATGTACCGCATAAATACTAGTATTTAGTTTTGGCTAGATTATATATTTAATGGAATACTAATTAAGTTAAACAATCTCCTTCTTTTTGCTCGAATAAAAAGAAGGAGATTTGCTTTATATATCCTGCTGAAAACATCACCCTTCAAAATCTTTTTATCTTTGAACTTTTAATTTTTAAACTTAATTCATTGAATAAAGAACTCATCAATTATCTTTCTCAATTTGTTTCTGAAACAAGAAGAAACAAATTCGATGAAGTGCTTAAATATAGAACACGACACATTACTATTGTACTGGAAGATTTGTATCAGCCGCATAATGCAAGCGCTGTATTGCGTTCGTGTGATATATTCGGAATACAGGATATTCATATCATCGAGAATAAAAATGCCTATACAGTTAACAAAGACATTGCAATGGGTTCGCCAAAGTGGTTGAATCTTCATAAATACAGGAAAAATGAAAATAATTCATTGACTTGTATTAATAATTTAAAGGAGAAAGGATATAGAATCATTGCTACTTCTCCAAATGAAGATGTATGCACCATTGATGAATTACCGATTGATAAACCACTTGCCTTGTTCTTCGGCACAGAGTTGACTGGCATTTCCGAAACTGTGATGGAACATGCAGATGAGCTGGTGAAAATACCAATGTACGGTTTTACCGAAAGTTTTAATATTTCTGTATCGGCTGCTTTGTGTCTGCGTTCGTTGATTGAAAGATTACATAAGGCTGATTTCGACTGGCATTTGAAAGATGATGAGAAGGAAGAATTATTACTGAAATGGCTGCGAAACAGTATTCGAAAAGTAGAGTTGATAGAAAAGGATTTTTTATTAAAAAATGAAAAGTAAAAAGCTTTAAGTGTAAAGATTTCGAGTTTAAACTACCTTCGTTTTGTTATTATCTAAAATTGGCGTACGTTTGTACTCTAATTAAATAATTAAAATAACAAACATATTATGGGAAAAGGCGATAAAAAAAGCCGTAAAGGCAAAATAACAATGGGTTCGTACGGTGTTACAAGACCAAGAAAAAAAACTAAAAGTGCTGTTGCAGCATCAACAACTCCAAAAGCACCAAAAGTAAAAAAAGAAGCAGCTCCTAAAAAAGCAGCTCCTAAAAAAGCAGCAAAAAAAGCTGAATAACTATTCGGAATCATAAATAAAAAAACCTTTGCAGCATCTGCAAAGGTTTTTTTATTTAATGAAGTTATATTTCTTTAAGGAGCTAATCTTTCCATCTTCCAGGTTCCATTTTCGAGAGTAAATAAAATTCTGTCATGAAGACGGCTTGGACGACCTTGCCAGAATTCAATACAAGTTGGTTTCAGAATATAACCGCCCCAGTGCGGCGGGCAGGGAACATGTTCTTCAGGATATTTTAAAGAAAATTCTTTGAATCGTTCATCCAATACTTTTCTATCGGCAATAACTCTTCCTTGTTCAGATGTCCATGCACCAATTTTACTTTCGTGAGGACGACTTTGAAAATACATTTCTGATTCTTCGCGGGTAACCTTTTCAAGTGTCCCTTCAATTCTTACCTGTCGTTCCAAATCCTGCCAAAAGAATAACAAAGCTGCGTTAGGATTTTCCAGGATATCAACTCCTTTTCGACTCAGATAATTTGTAAAAAATACAAATCCTGTTTCATCAAACCTACGCATCAATACTACTCTTGCAGAAGGATGTCCTTCGGCATTTGCAGTTGCAAGTGTCATAGCATAAGGCTCATGAACATGAGCGTCTTTCGCTTCCTGAAACCATTTCTCGAATTGAAATATAGGATTGGGATTTACATCCTGATCTTCTAATTTGTGTTTGTTATAATCTATTCGCATGGCTTTTTATTCTGTTTTTTAATAAGTAAACTTTAACTGATAACTAATTCATTTAGTTTTTCAATCAGTTTTTTTGAAGTATTATTGAAATATCTTTTTTGTTTGTAAGCTACTACCCATCTGATTCCGTTGATTGCATTAGTAAAAAATAATTCATCCGCACCTAATAAAACATTTTGCATCACCGAAATTTCATACACTGCAATTCTGTTTGCCTGTGCTATTTCAATTATTTTTTTTCGCATCACCCCATCCACACATCCATCAGCAATAGGAGGAGTATAAAGCACTCCGTTTTTTACTGCAAAGATATTCGAACTAATGCTCTCAATTATATGACTCTGGTCATTTAATATAATACAATCATCAAGTTGCTGCTGGCTTTTATAAATCCCTGCCAAAACATAAATAATACTATTTGCAGATTTTATAGAAGATAAAGCATTTTGCTGCTTTTTGAAATCATTAAATAAGTCAACAGTAAAACCTTTTTGATTTAAAATATATCCTTTAGCTTCCAGAGGAATAATCTCTATAAGGAATGATACTGAATTATTGTCAGGCGTATATAGTCCGCCATCATTACGATAAACGGTTAAGCGTATTCTTCCGTCTGTAGTAATTGAATTTATTTGAGCAAGCTCAAGAATTGCATTTTCAAAAAATGATTCACTGTAAAGACCATCAATCTGCATCTTCAAAACCTTCATGCCGGTGTATAATCTTTGAAGATGTTCTTTTAAAAACTGAGGTTTGGAATTAGTAAAGCGAATGCTTTCGAATAATGCATCTCCATATCTGAAAGATCTGTTACGGGCTGTAACAACAGGTTCACTTGCTGAAACTATTGTTCCGTTATTATTAATAAACAGCTGCATTATGCTATCTGATTTAAAATAGTTTTCAGTGAAATATTCGCTTCAATCAAAATCCCTTTTACTCCAGCTTTTTCTCCTGATTCAGTATCGCGTTCCTTATCACCAATAAAATAGGATTTTGAAGGATCAATATTAAATCGCGCTAATGCCTTTTCAACAAATAGTGAATCGGGCTTCCTGCATATACATTTACTTACATCCGGATGATGAATACAATAGTATATTTCATCCAGAACAATATTGTTTTTTCTTAACTCGTCTTTAAGATATGCATGCAATATTTCAGTTTCACTCTGTAAATACAATCCTTTTGCAATACCGCTTTGGTTGGAAATAACAATAAGTAGGTAACCTTTTTGTTTTAGAATCTGTAATACTTCAATCAAATCGGGCAAAATAACAAAGTCCTCCAACCTGTGAGTATAGCCGCGTTCAAAGTTAATTACTCCGTCTCTATCAAGAAAAATAGCTTTGTTCATTATCTAAAGTGGTCAATAAAATTGGTAATTAATGTAGGTTTTAAAATGATTGTGAATACTGCACCATATATTGCTCCCCAGAAATGTGCATCGTGACCAATGTTGGTTTGTCCTCGTTTCCCAAGATAATATTCAACAGATAAAAAGATGATCCCGAAAAGAAAAGCAGGAATAGGAATAGGCAGAAACAGGAACATTAATTTTGCAGTAGGGTCGAGCACAATATATGCAAATACAACAGCAGATACAGCTCCGGACGCACCCAAGGCATTGTAATAAATATTGTCTTTGTTTTTTTCGTAGGTATATAATGAAGACATTGCTAATCCGCCAACATACAAAAGGATAAAAAACAATTCTCCTTTGCCTTCGAACAAAAATTTAAAGCCATCTTCCACACCTTTCCCAAAAAGGAATAATGAATACATGTTAAATATTAAATGCATCCAATCCGCATGGATTAAACCGCTTGAAAAAAATCGCCACCATTCTTTTCGATGCTTAATCATGTAGGCATTAAACATCATTTTGTTTTTCAGGGTATAATTTTCCATTGAGGTAATGGAAACAAATGCGGTAATTACGATAATAATAATTGTAATCATATCCGCAAAAGTAGATAATAGATATTAGATTTTTGATAATTGAATTATATTTTTTGTAATTAATTGCTAAGTAGTAAACTATCAATTGTTCACTTCTTTATTAAAATGTAGCTCAACCCTCTTTTATTAAAGGTAACTTTGCACTTTAAGAATTAAACTATTGTTGATTAAAAGCATCTAAATTGTTTGATTATAAAAGATGTCAAAAATGATTTACCAGGATTATATTGCTAATTAAAACAAATAAATGAAAAGATATTATCTAATTATTATTCTATTATTCTCTTCATTGATGATAAAAGCGCAGGATACAATTGTAAAACGCTCGGGAGAAAAGGTGGTTGTAAAACTTATGGAAGTTAATAGCGACAACGTTAAATTTAAACGAATGGATAATCTGGAAGGTCCTTTATATACGATGACCAAGCAGGAAATAAGTTATATATCATATGCAAACGGAACTAAAGAATCATTTGAAAATTATGTTCCGCCAGCTCCGAAACCCGAATTTCATTTTCAGGATTTAACTATACAGCAGAGTGGAAAATACTTTTATTATAAAGAACGGCCTTTGCATGAAAGAGATATGCTTGTTGTAGCAAAAAACTTAAATGATAATAAGATTAATTTGATGGTTAAAACAGTGGAGCGGGATAGATTTATTCAGAATATTACCTTGGGAGCGGCAATTACTTGTGAAGTTGCAGGATTATATGTTTATAATAAAAACCGTCCAAAGAGAGGAAAAGGGAAAGGAAGCTACAGAGGACCAAGCGCAGCACAGATTCAAGGACAGAAAAACGGAGAATACCTTATGCTCGCTGGTTTAGGTTGCGAAATAGCTTCAATTTATTTTATTTTCGATCGCCGGAAAAATGACAGAATACTTGTTGGTGCATACAACCAACTTGTTACTATCCATTAAATTCTTTTCACAAAAAACAGATAAAGCAAATTTATTGTTCTGTCGTGAAGACCTCACTTAACAATCAATCTTAAGTTAATTGGTTGTATCCTTAGGTTGAAGCTGCATCATCCAATACAGAAATTGGGGTGCGGAGAAATCAATAAAAAATAATAATTACAAATCACTTAAGTTGATTAATCAGCAGTGCACTTTATAATTTATAACTGACTTTATCATTCTTAATCAAAATAAAACAAATATGGAAACTACGGAGGAAAAATTGAGCATTGATGAAAGGAAGATTATTGATATACTGCTTAAACAGTTAATGGTTCTGAAGAATGATTGTGCATATTTCAAAAATAAAGCAGGGCTGAATAATAATTTTGATACACCATCTGAAGTTCACTTGGGTATAAATGATGCTCTTTGCCCACCACCCCACATTGACTTGGGTGTAAATGATGTTATTGATACACCATCCAATGTTCGGTTTGGTATAAATAATGCTCTTGATGCACCATCCAATGTTCAGTTGGGTATAAATAATGTTCTTGATACATCTTCCAATTTTCAGTTAGGTATAAATGATGTTCTTTACCCACCATCCCAAGTTGACGTGGGTACAAATAATCTTACTGAGGCATTATCCCATTTAGGAGTCGGTACAAATAGAGCCGGTTTGCTGTACTCTATTTTTGAACGGCAGCTAATCATCGCTCTTGATCAGTATATAAAGATAGGAGGTGGTGCAAATACCCTTTTTTACTATTATTCCGATTTTGTGAAGGCTGTAAATGAAACTAATTTAATAGCGTCGAAAGTAAAAGAAGCAGTAAATAATCTTCCGTTGGAAGAAACACATGTTTTGCCTGCGGAAATACCTGCCAATGATGATACGCTTACCGTACTTGAACTTCATTTGCGTGGTCATCTGGCAGAACGGTCAAGAAGGGAAGTGTATGAAAATGTGGCTTTGGAAATACTGTACCTGCACAATAACGGAAAAGCAAAACAGGCACAACTGCGAAAGGTTACAGGGATTTCCGTTTCGGGATTTGCAAAACATATACGCAGACTGAAACAATATGGATTGATAAAAGAACTGCCATCAAAAAACTATGCGCTTAGCGAGAAATCAATACATATTTTGCTGAAAATATTTGGCATTAAAAAAAATAGTATCTTTGGGCTTTGATGAACTTTACCTACCCAGCATTTCTGTTTGCACTTTCGGCAATAGCAATACCAATCATCATTCACCTTTTTAATTTCCGCAAGTTTAAAACTGTTTATTTCAGCAATGTTCGCTTTTTGAAAGAAGTGAAGGAGGAAACACAGGCAAAATCGAAACTTAAAAACCTGCTTGTTCTGCTTGCCCGTATCCTCGCCATCATTGCATTGGTGTTTGCTTTTGCTCAGCCTGTGCTTCCTTCAGCAAATAAAAAGGTGAGTGTAGGCGATAAAACGATAAGTATTTTCGTTGATAATTCGTTCAGTATGGATGCCGTTAATAAAAATGGAACCTTGCTTGGTGATGCCAGGAAACGCGCGCTGGAAATAGTTGCCGCCTACAAACCAACTGACAGAATACAATTACTTACTAATGATTTCGAAGGCAAACATCAACGCTTGGTGAATAAAGAAGAGTTTGTTCAGTTGCTTGATGAGGTGAAGATAAGTCCGGCTACACGCAGTATATCCGAAATTGTTTCCCGTCAAATGGATGTGCTGCAGCAATCGAATAATAAAATTAAAACTTCATTTATTATTTCTGATTTCCAGAAAAGCATTGTAAACATTGATGCAATAAAGAATGATACAAGTGTAAGTATTAATCTCGTTCCGCTGGTAGCTGCCGAAAAGAACAATGTATATATTGATACCTGCTGGTTCGAAACTCCGGTAAGGCAATACAATCAGCTAGAAAAACTGCATGTGCGGATTAAAAATGTTTCGGATAAAGCAGTTGAAAACAATTCGATTAAACTATTTATAAATAATATTCAAAAAACACCGGCGAGTTTCACTGTTGATAAAGATGCGGAGACGGAAGTAATACTTTCATTTGCTTCAAAAGAATCAGGCATTCAGCAATGCAGAGTGGAGTTGAATGATTATCCGGTAACGTTTGATGATAAGTTTTATTTCAGCTTTGAAGTTTCAAAAAACATACCTGTGCTTTGTATTAATGGGAGCGAATCAAATGGGGGAAGCCCTTATTTGAATAAATTGTTTGGCAATGATTCATTGTTTATTCTAAAAAATAATGCCGAGAATAAACTCGATTATTCTACACTATCACAAAACAAATTGATTGTACTAAACGAACTGAAAACAATTTCATCCGGCTTGTCGCAGGAGCTTAATCGCTTTATGAACAATGGCGGCAGTGTAATTGTGTTTCCAAATCGACAAAGTGATTTGAATTCCTACAAAGACTTTTTTATGTCTGCAAAAGCAAATTACTTTGAGAAACTGGATACAGCAACTACAAAAATAGATAAAATAAATTCTGACAATCCGCTTTATAAAGATGTTTTTGATAAGAAAACATTTACAGCCACTAACCTTGATTTACCAAAGGTTAGCAAGCATTATGTCTTTTCAAAAACAACACAAAGTAATGAAGAGTATTTGTTGAAACTTCAAAACGGAGACAACTTTTTATGTAAATATGATGTAGGAAAAGGGAAATTATATACTGCCGCAGTAGCTTTGGATGCTGCATTTTCGAACTTTGCGAAGCATGCTATATTTGTTCCTACTCTTTATAAAATAGGCATGTATAGTCAAACAGTGCAACCTTTATTTTATACTATAGGTAACGACCAAATGATTGAGTGTAATAATGTATTGACCGGAGAAAGCGTATTTCATATAAAAGGAATAGCAACTACTTTTGATATAATTCCGGAACATAAAGTACTGGATTCTAAAACAGAAATAAGTACGCATAATCAAATTACCGAAGCAGGGAATTATAATTTATATGCCGATAAAGATTTGGTAACAGGGCTTTCGTATAACTTCAATCGTAAAGAATCCGATTTGAATTGTTATTCTGTAGATGATTTGAAAAAACAATTATCCTCAAAAAACATTTCTAACATAAATGTATTGGAAGCAACAGCTCAAAGCTTAACACAATCATTAAGTGAAGCAGAGCAGGGAAAGAAACTCTGGAAACTTTGTATTATTTTAGCATTGTTGTTTCTGGCTATCGAAGTAATGATATTAAGATTTATGAAAGGATGATGGTGCGGATAACTAATGGTTACGAATTTACGAATTTGGGAGTGAAATGATACACAAGAAAGATTTAATATATCCTGAATTGAGTTATCAAATTATTGGTTGTGCTTACGATGTTTTTAACCAGATAGGAGGCGGACATAAAGAATTGGTTTATCAAAAGGCAATGGAAATTTCAATGAAACAAAAACAATTAGGCTTTACAGAACAACTTTATTACCCAGTAAAGTTTAATGATATTGTGATAAGTAAAAATTTTTTTGATTTTTGTGTGGACGAAAAAATAGTTGTTGAATTAAAATCTTCCAATCGTTTTACTAAAGCAAACTATGATCAGGTTTTAGATTATTTGAATAAGTCAAACTTAAAATTAGCATTACTTATTTCTTTCGGACAAGAAGAAGTTCGTTGTAAAAGAGTTGTTAATTTTGAAACAATTAATTCGAATGAATAACATCTATCAAAAGCCCTATATCTCAATTCGTAAATTCGTAACCATTAGTTATCCGTACCCAATATGAATATATTAATCAAATCCGCCACCATCATTGGTTCCAACTCTCCGCATAATGGAAAAACAATGGATGTGTTAATTGAAAATGGAATAATTACTTCCATCAAATCAAAGATTAATGCAGATAAAAACGTTAAACTAATTGAAGCTGATAATCTTCATATTTCTGCCGGTTGGTTTGATATGCAGGTGAATTTTTGTGACCCAGGATTTGAACATAAAGAAGATTTGGAATCGGGAATCAAAGCCGCAGTTGCCGGTGGATTTACAGGAGTTGCTGTTGTTTCTTCAACTAATCCAACCATACATTCGAAATCTGAAGTTCAATATATAAAAAACAAAACTGCCGGTTCAATTGTAGATGTTTATCCAATAGGAACTCTATCTTATAAACAAGAAGGGAATGATATTTCTGAGATGTATGATATGCATCAATCGGGTGCAGTAGCTTTTTCGGATGATAAGAAATCTGTTGCAAATGCAGGTTTACTAATGCGCGCACTATTATACGCAAAGAATTTCGGAGGTTTAATAATTACACATTGTGATGAAAAATCAATTTCTCAGGATGGGAAAATTAATGAAGGGGAAACTTCTACTAAACTCGGATTGAAAGGAATGCCGGCACTTGCAGAAGAAGTAATGGTAAACAGGAATATATTTCTGGCAGAATATACAGATGCGCCAATTCATATCTCCAATGTTTCTACTCTGAAATCGATGGAATTAATAAAGCAGGCAAAAGCAAAAGGATTGAAAGTTACAGCTTCTGTTAATGCTTATAATATTGCATTGGATGATTCTGCCTTATCAGGGTTTGACAGTAATTATAAATTGAATCCTCCATTACGAACAAAAAAAGATATTGAAGCATTAAAAAAAGGAATAAATGATGGAACAATAGATTGTATAACATCCGACCATAGACCTCAGGATATTGAATCAAAAAATCTGGAGTTTGATAATTCATCAAATGGAATGATTGGGTTGGAAACTGCTTTCGGATTAATTAATTCCAATAAGGGGAAAATAGAACTGGAAACTATTATTGATACTTTAACAACAAACCCAAGGAGAATATTAAGGCAGAAAGAACTGAAAATTGAAGAAGGTGAAATTGCAAATATTACTTTGTTTAACCCTGATTTAGAATGGACTGTAGATAAAAAACATTTTCAATCAAAATCAGTAAATACAGCATTTGTTGGAACGAAATTTAGTGGGAAAGTAGTTGGAATAATAAATAATAAACAATCACATCTTAATAAGTATTAGAATAAAATCAAGATTTAAGTTATGTTGAGTAATAATTTTTTGTAGTTTAG
>CAIQBY010000271.1 GCA_903870175.1 uncultured Bacteroidota bacterium | reverse complement strand
TTACAGTAATTTAGGCGGACAATATAATACAGCAATTGGATCAACTTCACTTTATTCAAACACTTCGGGACAAGCAAATTCTGCTGTAGGAGTAGGAGCATTATATGGTAATAATACTGCCAGTTTTAATACTGCAATTGGCTCGTATTCTTTATTTACTAATAATGGACAGGGAAACACCGGGACAGGGTATAATGCTTTAACTGCCAACAGTACAGGGACATATAATACTGCCTCTGGTGCTCAATCTTTATTTGCAAATGATATAGGCGGTTATAATTCTGCTTATGGTTACGAGGCGTTATACAGCAATACATCAGGCACATATAACGTAGCTGTTGGGGCTTATTCAGGTTATAATTTCACAACTCCTGCTAATTCAAGTATAACCGGTAGTTATAATGTCTTTATTGGACCGTATGCAACTTCAAATAATAGTAATTTAACTAATGCCATTGCAATTGGAAAAAATGCCACTGTAAATATCAGTAATGCTATGGTACTTGGTGGCACAGGCGGGGATAAAGTATTTGTGGGCATTGGAACTTCAAGTCCTGCTGCCGAATTGGATGTTTGTGGAAGTGGACGAATTACAGGAACTTTTAATGTAGGTGGAGTTCTAAGTTCTTCTACAGGAATTGCTTGTTCTTCCGACAAAAGATATAAGAAAAATATTTTGCCGCTAAATAACGCTTTAAAGGATATATTGAAATTGCAGGGAGTAACTTATAACTGGCGCAAAGACGAGTTTCCTGATAAAGGTTTTACTGACAATACCCAAATCGGATTCATAGCTCAGGATATTGAAAAAATATTTCCTCAAATGGTTTTTACTGATGATAAAGGGTATAAGTCCGTTGATTATTCACGCTTAACACCTGTTCTCGTGGAAGCATTAAAAGCTCAGCAAAAAATTATTGATACCCAAAATCAAAGTATTGATGAACTGAAAGCTGAAGTAAAAGACATTCAGGCTTTACTGAAATATAATGGATTGGTAAAGCCATTCTCCATTAACACCGCCTCCGTTTCCGCAGAAAAAAAGTAGGCGTTTCATTTAATTTTATAAGTAAATAATCTGACTTTAGCATGTTTTGAAGTGCTTCCAATACGTACTAGAGTATCTCCAATACGTACTGGAACACCTCCAAAACATACGCAGAGATTCTTTATTAGTGTTAAAAACCCTGTAATAAGCATCGATTCAATCAGAATTCAAATTTCCAATTGGAAAATCTATATTGTTCCTTAGTTTGAATAAAACAATACTTACTTTTGCACCCATATAAACTGACCGGATTTTTTAGGTAATCAATTATTGTAGTTTAATAATATTAGCATAATTCTAAGTTAACATCTTTTTAATGTTAAAACAACAACTTTACATCATCTTAAAAACAAGAAACTATGAGCTTTCAATATAAAATTTTATTGGTTGATGATGAGTCGGATATACTCGAATTTCTTTCTTACAATCTTAAGAAAGAAGGGTACGATGTATATACAGCGCTTAATGGCAGGCAGGCGATTGACATTGCAAAAAAAGTAAATCCTCACCTCATAATTCTTGATGTGATGATGCCCGGGATGGATGGAATTGAGACTTGCCGTGAGATTCGCGAACTTCCTGACATGAAAAATGTGCTGGTGGCCTTTCTTACAGCGCGTAACGAAGACTATTCTCAAATAGCAGGCTTTGATGTAGGTGCCGATGACTATATTAATAAACCTATAAAGCCACGTGTACTTATAAGTCGCATCAAAGCATTGCTCCGCAGAGGTGGAATAGTTGAAAATCCAAATACGGATAAAGTAGATTTAGGAGGCATCCGAATTGACAGAGAGAGATATGTGATTTTCAAGGATGATGTTGAAATTAGTTTACCTAAAAAAGAATTTGAACTGCTTTCATTACTTGCTTCCAAGCCGGGGAAAGTATTTGCGCGTGAGATAATACTGGATAAAGTGTGGGGCGGAGATGTAATTGTTGGCGACAGAACTATTGATGTTCACATTCGTAAGCTTCGCGAGAAACTTGGCGATGATTATATCAAAACTGTAAAAGGAATTGGTTATAAATTTGAGTTTTAGACCCAACAGAATTCTAAATTCTTATTCCCTAATCCTATTTTTCGTTTCTTTGTAGAAATTATTTTACAATGAATATTCTTATACTTGGCTCTGGCGGTCGCGAACATGCATTTGCCTGGAAATTATCGCAAAGCAAAAAATGTGACAACCTATATATAGCTCCCGGAAATGCAGGCACTTCAGCATTTGGAAGAAACATTAATATTTCTCCCGTTGATTTCGAAGCGGTAAAGAAAACAGTATTGGAAAACAATATTAACATGGTTGTTGTTGGCCCCGAAGACCCATTGGTAAAAGGCATACACGATTTTTTTCTTGCTGATGAACAGTTGAAAACCATTCCCGTTATTGGACCTCAAAGAGATGGCGCACAGTTGGAAGGAAGCAAGGATTTCTCAAAAAAATTTATGTTAAGACATAAAATTCCAACTGCACAATATCAAACATTCACAAAAGAAACACTGGCAGAAGGCCTTTTATTTCTGGAAACTTTAAGTCCGCCATACGTATTAAAAGCAGATGGTTTGGCTGCAGGCAAAGGAGTAGTAATTCCAACAACTTTACCGGAAGCAAAAAATGAATTAACCGAAATGCTTGCCAATGCTAAGTTTGGAAATGCATCAGCAAAGGTTGTAATAGAAGAGTTTTTAAAAGGAATAGAACTTTCTGTATTTGTATTAACGGATGGAAACTCATATAAAATACTGCCCGCAGCAAAAGATTATAAAAGAATAGGCGAAGGCGATACCGGTTTAAACACAGGAGGAATGGGGGCTATATCTCCTGTTCCTTTTGCAAACGAAGAGTTTATAAAAAAGGTAGAAGAGGGTGTAATTATTCCAACCATCAATGGCTTGAAAGCAGAAGGAATTGTATACAAAGGTTTTATTTTTATCGGCTTGATGAATGTAAACGGCAATCCACAAGTAATAGAATATAATGTGCGTATGGGCGATCCGGAAACGGAAGTTGTTGTGCCAAGAATCAAATCTGATTTATTGGAATTATTTGAGGGTGTTGCAAATGGAAACCTGAATGAAAAAACATTTGAAACAGATAGTCGTTTTGCAACTACTGTAATGCTTGTTTCTGCTGGTTATCCCGAAGAGTATGAAAAAGGTAAAGTAATTACCGGACTTGATGAAGTGGAAGGAAGCATTGCATTTCATGCAGGTACGATACGGACAACCAACAACCAACAACCAACAACTAATGGAGGTCGTGTAATTGCCGTTACTTCTTATGGCAATTCAATGGAAGAAGCCTTGAGTAAATCTTTTTCAAATGCTGAAAAGATTACTTACGAAGGGAAATATTATCGAAAAGATATCGGCAACGATTTAAAAATATACTACTCTTAGGAAGTATAAATTTTTATTATCTTTGCGCCAGTTCTTTATATACTTATCCAGAAAGGTGGAGGGACAGCGCCCTGTGAAACCTTAGCAACCCTATTGAAATTGTAATTTACAATCTCTAAAGAAGGTGCTAATTCCTGTTCTGTACTAGTTTTGCAGAAACAGATAAGTCAGAGTTATTTTTAGATTTTAAAACAAATTAATTATATATCTCCTCTGACGTTAAAAGTTAGAGGAGATTTTTTTTATACATATATGGCAGACATAAGAGAAGAATTAGAAAAGCGTATTTTAGTTATTGACGGTGCAATGGGCACTATGATTCAGCAATACAAGCTGGAGGAAAAAGATTATCGTGGAAAACGATTTGTTGATTGGCATAAAGATGTAAAAGGCAACAATGATTTATTGTCGATTACACAACCGCAAATTATTAAAACTATTCATAAAGAATATTTAAAATCCGGTGCCGACATTATTGAAACCAATACATTCAGCGGTACAGCCATTGCAATGGCAGATTATGATATGCAGGAATTGGTGTATGAATTAAATTATGAATCAGCGAAAATTGCTAAAGAAGCTATTGAAGAATTTAATCAAGAACAAGAAACAACTTGTAATCTGCAACCAAAGTTTGTTGCAGGTGCTATAGGCCCAACTAACCGCACCCTTTCACTGTCACCTAATGTAAACGACCCAGGATATCGCGCTGTTACTTTTGATGAAATGGTTATAGCGTATACAGAACAAGTACGTGGTTTGATAGATGGCGGAGCAGATGTTCTATTGATAGAAACTATTTTTGATACATTAAATGCGAAAGCGGCATTGTTTGCCATTCAAAATTATTGTGAAAAGATAAATCGTAAGATGCCTGTAATGATATCAGGGACCATTACAGATGCAAGCGGACGAACTCTTTCAGGACAAACAACAGAAGCATTTTTAAATTCGGTTTCTCATGTTGATTTATTAAGCATTGGTCTTAATTGCGCTTTAGGTGCGAAAGAGATGAGACCTTATCTTGAAGAACTTTCGGAAAAAGCACCGTTTTATGTAAGTGCTTATCCTAATGCTGGATTGCCAAATCAGTTTGGGGAATACGATGAAGATGCCCATACAATGGGACATCAGATAGAAGATTTCCTGCAGGCAGGCTTTATAAATATTGTTGGTGGTTGTTGTGGAACAACTCCGTCTCACATTAAAAGAATTGCTGAATTAGCGAAGAATGCAAAGCCTCGTAGAAAACCTCAACCGGATACATTGATGCATCTGAGCGGGTTAGAGCCAGTTACACTGCGTCCTGAAAGTAATTTTATGAATGTAGGTGAACGAACAAATGTTACAGGTTCAAAGAAATTTCTTCGTTTAATAAAGGATAACAATTATGACGAAGCACTTTCAATTGCTCGTGAACAAGTAGAAGGCGGAGCACAAGTGATTGATATAAATATGGATGAAGGAATGTTGGACAGTGAAGCAGCGATGACAAAATTCCTGAATCTTATAGCTGCGGAACCGGATATTTATAGAGTGCCGATTATGATTGACTCTTCCAAATGGTCAGTGATAGAAGCAGGTTTGAAGTGTGTGCAGGGAAAAGCAATTGTAAATTCTATTTCTCTGAAGGAAGGAGAAGAAAAGTTTATTGAATATGCACATAGAATAAAACAATACGGTGCAGCAGTTATTGTTATGGCTTTTGATGAAAAGGGTCAGGCAGATACATTGGAACGCAGGAAAGAAATTTGCAAACGTGCTTATGATATATTAGTCAACAAAGTTAAATTTCATGCGCAGGATATTATTTTCGACCCTAATATTTTCCCTGTTGCTACAGGGATGGAAGAGCATCGGTTAAATGCTTTAGACTTTTTCAATGCAACAAAATGGATTAAAGAAAACTTGCCTTATGCAAAAGTAAGTGGTGGAGTTAGTAATGTTTCCTTCTCTTTCAGAGGAAATGATACAGTGCGCGAAGCTATTCATGGTGCATTTCTATATCACGCTGTAAAAGCAGGAATGGATATGGGCATAGTGAATCCTTCGCAGTTGCAGGCGTACGATGACATTGATAAAACATTGTTGGATTTGGTAGAGGATGTTTTGCTTAACAGAAGAGATGATGCAACTGAACGATTAGTTGAACATGCAGAGTCATTGAAAGGAGTAACAAAGGAGAAAACTGAAAAGGATGAGGCATGGCGTAGAGGGACAGTGGAAGAGCGATTGAGCCACGCATTGGTAAAAGGAATTGTTGAATATATTGACATTGATACGGAAGAAGCGCGGTTAAAACTTGGCAGACCTTTGCATGTTATTGAAGGTCCGCTGATGGATGGAATGAACGTGGTTGGAGATTTATTCGGGAGTGGAAAAATGTTTTTACCTCAAGTTGTTAAAAGTGCAAGAGTAATGAAGAAGGCTGTCGCATATCTGGAGCCTTTTCTTCAGGCAGAGAAAGATGCCAATAAACTTGCAGGAATAGTCGGTAATGGAAGAACAAATGCAGGGAAAATATTACTTGCTACAGTAAAAGGCGATGTGCATGATATCGGCAAAAACATTGTAGGTGTAGTGCTTGCATGTAATAATTATGAAATTATCGATTTAGGTGTAATGGTTTCTTCAGATAAAATTTTGGAGGAAGCGAAAAAACATAACGTAGATGTTATCGGTTTAAGTGGATTGATTACACCTTCGTTAGATGAAATGGTGCACGTAGCAAAAGAAATGGAACGCCTCGGGTTCAAAACTCCTTTATTAATTGGTGGAGCAACTACTTCTAAAGTCCATACAGCTGTGAAGATTGCACAGAATTATTCAGGAGCTGTAGTTCATGTTAACGATGCCAGTAAATCGGTGCCTGTTGCAAGCAGCCTGATTTCAGAAGAGTTGCGCGATGCATTTATGGTTGATGTTACAAAAGAATATCACCGAGTACGTGAACAAAACAAAAATGCACAATCTCAAAATAAATATATTTCAATACAAGAAGCAAGAGAAAATAAATTCCCAATTGACTGGAATGAAACAGAAATTGTAATGCCTGCTTTCATAGGAAACAAAACTTTCAACAACTATTCAATTGCTGAAATCGCTGAATACATTGACTGGACACCGTTTTTTATTTCATGGGAAATGAAAGGTTCTTACCCTAAAATACTGAAAGATCCTACTCGCGGTGAAGAAGCGACTAAATTATTTGCTGATGCACAAAAAATGTTGAAACAGATTATCGATAAAAAATGGCTTACTGCAAATGCTGTTATTGGCATCTATCCCGCCAATCAAATTAATGAAGATGATATTGAATTGTATGAAAATGAGAACAGAAATAAAGTAAAAACAGTTTTTCATACTTTACGTCAGCAGACTAAAAAACCTGCTAGGCAATATAATGTTGCGTTGGCTGATTTTATTGCACCTGTAACCAGCAACCAGCAACCAGCAACTAGCAACTACATAGGTGCTTTCGCACTCACCACTGGCATTGGCATAGATGAACACGTTACCCGTTTTGAAAAAGACCACGATGATTATTCTGCAATTATGCTCAAAGCACTTGCTGACAGGCTTGCGGAAGCATTTGCAGAGCTGATGCACAAAAAAGTTCGTACCGAATTATGGGGATATGCTAAAAATGAAACACTTTCAACCGAAGATTTAATTAAAGAAGAATATGTAGGTATTCGTCCGGCACCAGGCTATCCCGCACAGCCTGACCATACTGAAAAACCGGCACTGTTCAAATTGTTAGACGCAGAAAAAAACACAGGAATTAAGCTTACTGAAAGTATGGCAATGTTCCCGACAGCTGCTGTTAGTGGTTTATACTTCGCGCATCCACAATCCCATTATTTTGGTATTGGCAAAATTGCAAAAGATCAGGTTGAAGATTATGCAAAACGAAAAGGAATTTCTTTGCAGGAAGCAGAACGTTGGCTCGGACCTAATTTGGCTTATTAAAAGGAATATAAGGAAACGTTTTTCACTTTCCTTATATTATCTCCCTATCCACTGTCGACAATCGGTGCATTTCACTTATTTCAATACTCATAAAATCAAACTCTACCGTTACTTTACCTTTAAGTAAATAACAACCGGGCCCTACAAAAGGATAGTTTTTAATTGTAGGAGGGAAATGAACTGTATCTATCCACCTACCTTCAGTATCAGTGAATGTACCGAAGCACATACGTTCTCCTTTTGATGTGCTAGTATTTTTTACATTTACTAGATAGCCGACAATACTCACGGTTTCATTAATATGATTATTTAATTCCTTTGCGGTAAGGGTCACCGGCGATTTATCTTTCAGTATATCAATTGGCGAGCCAAGCGAAAATCCCAGTAATTCTATTTCATCAAAGGCATCATCAAATCTGTTGCTTGTAAGCTCCGGCAATTGCCATTTTGGGGTTTGCACTTCAAATAATTCTTTTGAAGTTTCCTTTTCTTTTTGTGGATTAATAAGTGAATAAATTTCCCACAAAAGTTCTTTTTTATTTTTATTTATCGAATTGAAAGCGCCTACACGAATCAATAAGCGCATATCTTCTAATGATACCGGTACCCTTTTTATAAAATCCGATACATCGATATACTCACCGTTTTTCTCCCGCTCCTTATATGCAGTAACTACAATATCTGCATTCTGTTCATTTATCAATCCCAGCCCTAGATATATATCATTTCCTTTAATCACTGAAATTAAATCACTATTGTTTAAACAAGGCGCATGTATACGTCCACCATTCATCCTGGCCTCATGTATATATAATTCTTTACGATAAAATCCTCCCCCATTATTCAGCGTTGCTACCATATACTCCAGCGGATAATGTGCTTTCAGGTATAATGCCTGATAACTTTCAACGGCATAACTTGCCGAATGCCCCTTCGAAAAAGCAAAATTTGCAAAGCTCTCTATCTGATTCCATATATCCAAAATACCTTTCTCCGAATGTTTTTTCTCCCGACAGTTTGCAAAGAATTTTTCTCTCACCAGATTAAACTCATTTCGCTGTTTAAATTTCCACGACATCCCTCTCCTTAAATAATCCGCCTCCGTCAAGGTCAATCCGGCAAATAGATGCGCCACTTTTATTACATCTTCCTGATATACCATCACGCCGTATGTTTCTCTAAGAATATTATACAACTCAGGCAATTCTTCTTCTGCTTTTTTTTGTCTTTCTGCATCACGATACCGCAAAATATATTCACGCATCATTCCGCTCTTCGCCACTCCCGGACGGATAATCGAACTCGCTGCCACCAGTCGCAAATAATCATCTGCATGCAACTTAGCCATCAACATTCGCATTGCAGGACTCTCCACATAAAAACACCCAATTGTTCTTCCTTCCCGCAACAGTTCTTTTACTTTTTCATCATTCTTGAATTTCTTAATGTCATGTATATCTATTTCTTTATTTTTATTTTCTTTTATAATCTGTATCGCATCTTTTATTTTTCCCAAACCACGTTGACTCAAAATATCAAATTTATACAACCCTATATCTTCAGCCTCAAGCATGCTGAACTGCGCAGTAGGATAACCTTTCGGAGGCATAATAGTTGCACAGTAACAACTCACAGGTTCTTCCGAAATAAGAATCCCACTCGAATGAACACTTAAATGACTCGGAAAACCTTGTATCAATTTACTATACCGCAGCACCAATTTTCCCAATTCATCCACATTCGGATACTTATCTACGCGCTGCAATTTTTCTATTTCTTCAGCAGGTAAACCAAACACTTTTCCCAATTCGCGCACCACAGCATCTTTCTGAAAAGTATTATAAGCACCCACCAGCGCAGTTCGATGATGACCAAACCTGTCAAATATATATTGTGTAATATCATCCCTGTCCGTCCAGTTGAAATCAATATCAAAATCAGGAGGATTAGTACGTGCTGGATTTATAAACCGCTCAAAATATAAATCAAGTTCAATCGGATCCACATCAGTAATTCGCAATAAATAAGCAACCATGCTGTTGGCACCACTTCCACGACCTACCCAATAATAATTCTTATGTTGAGCATACGTTATTATATCCCAGTTTATAAGAAAATAGGCCGAATAATCCATCTGCTCTATTATCCGCAACTCCTTTTCCACACGATCAAGCACCATTTTCGAAGTTTCCCGATAACGATACTTTAATCCCACCTCACATTCACTTCTCAGCTTTGCTACATCCCCAGAAGCGCTGCCTGTATAATGCTTTAAATTCTTATTCGAAAACTTTCCATACACAAATTCTATCCTGCAATCATTCAAAATACCTTCCGTATTGCTTATAATCATTGGATATTCCGCATAAGCAGCCATCATTTCATTGCGAGTAAGCATCACTTCCTCCAAATTTCCCTGCTCGTCCACAGACAATTTACTCAACAGCATATTTTTATCAATTGCTCTCAACAGCCTATGAGTATTCAATTGTCGTTTATCTCCAAAACTCACCGGCTGCAAAGCCACCAGTTTATTCAAATATTTTTTCACCTGCAAAAAAGCCAGCCTCGAAACATCTTTCACCGAAATTCCAACAAACTCATTCGCTCTCAAAGCCCAATCTTTATACCCATTCGAAGGATAAATAATGTAGGCATTATTGAATGCAGGAGCCTCACAATCAAAAGCAATATTATTATGCAAATGATACGAAAGATGTTCGTTCAGCTCCCTGAAACCTTCATTATTAATAGCAATTCCCACATACTGCTGCCTCACCCCATTCCTGAAATCAATCCCCAGAATCGGTTTCAAACCCCGATCGCCCGCCTCCCGTGCCATATCAATACAAGCCGAAGTATTATTAATATCCGAAAGCACAAAAGAAGAATAACCATTTTGTAACACCGCATCCAACAATTCCTCCTTCGAAAAAGTCCCGTAACAAAAACTATAATATGTATGACAATTAAGTAACATCAATAAACAGTAATCAATTAACAATTTGGGCGAATTCCCATCCTGCTCTTCGGAAGTTCTTCCCTGCTCACACGCGGTATCTTTTTTCTTTAATCTTTTCTATGCGGGGCAATGGCAGAAAAAGGTTATTTCACGCAGGTTGATCGCAGTTCAAATTTCCTGTTGTTCCCCAAGTTTCCCATTCCAACCCTTAAAACCAATAGCCCAAAATAACTATCTCAACCTGCTTCTACACCATCGCTCCCTTCCAGCTCACCATCACATCTCTATTTCGCACCATCGCGAGGCAATATCTGACCATCGCATGGCATTTGTTAAAATTTGCTTATGCCTTTCTCTCAAGTTCCCTTAATTTTATTAATAGTCTCTATGCCTTATCCGAAAACCCTATTAAACCTCATCGAAATGCACCTCAATCCCAAATAATAAGTTATCTAAACTGGCTTTATATGGCCTTTTTTATTTGCTATCAATACCATACTCATCCAGTTTCCTGTAAAGAGTAGTAACACCAATTTCAAGAAGTTTTGCCGCCTGCGCTTTGTTGCCGTTGGCATAATTAAGCACTTTCTGAATGTGAATCTTTTCGGCACTTTCGAGACTGAAAGCGGAAAACTGTTTGTTGTCTTTCGACACCACTTGTGTATTTAGAAGTTCGCCGGGCAGCGAATCAATATATAATTCATCCGAGTCGGAAAGAATTACACTGCGTTCGATAATGTTTTTCAGTTCGCGAATGTTACCCGGAAAGGTATGTTGTTTCAGTACCTGTATAAATTCGTGAGAGAGTGTTTTTACTTTTTTATTTGTTTTGGCAGCAAAGAATTTGACAAAATAATTTGCCAACGCTTCAATATCCATAGAGCGTTCGCGCAATGCCGGCAGCTTTATCTGAAATACAGATAAACGATAAAATAAATCTTTGCGGAACAATCCATCTTCAATTTCCTTTTCCAAATCGCGGTTGGTAGCAGAAATAATACGAACATTTATTTGGGTTGGTTTGCTTTCGCCTACTTTTATAAACTCCCCTGTTTCAATCACTCTCAGGAGCTTTGCCTGCAATTCCAAACTCATTTCTCCTACTTCATCCAGAAATATGGTGCCTGAATTTGCTTCTTCAAACAAACCTTTTTTATCACAAACAGCATTTGTAAAAGCGCCTGCTTTGTGGCCGAACATTTCACTTTCCAGTAATTCTTTGCTGAAAGCAGAACAATTGATTGCTACAAAACTTTTAGTATTTCTGGAGCTTGCCTGATGTATTGCCTGTGCAAAAACTTCTTTGCCTGTGCCGGTTTCGCCGGTAAGTAAAACGGTGGTATCAGTAGGCGAAACTTTTTTTGCAAGTTCTACTGCCTGAAGAATAAACTTTGATTTGCCTATAATACTATCAAACGAATGTTTGTCGCAAAGTTGTTTCTCCAGCTGCTGAACACGTTTTGCCAGCTGCACTTTTTCCATCGCACGATTGAGCAACGGAATTATTTTATTGTTGTCGTCGCCTTTAATAATATAATCGAATGCCCCATTTTTAATAGCCTGCACGCCATCCGGAATGTTACCGTAAGCAGTAAGTACTATTATTTCAACCATGGGGAATCTGGATTTTATCTGTTTGGAAAGCTCTACTCCATTGCCGTCCGGCAGTTTTACATCACACAGCACCACATCAATATCCGATTGTTCCAGCTTTTTTAATCCTGATTTACAATCTCCCGCCTGCACCACATCGAATCCTTCGAGGCTGATAATCTTCGCCAGCAGAGTCCGCAGCTTTTCTTCATCATCAATGATTAATACCTTTTTCAAACTATTGTATTATTATTAAAGTTGGTGCAAAAGTAGAATTAAATAGGCTTTGGAAGGAGAATAAAACTCTTTTTATTTTAATCCCGAAAGTATGTATAAAGCAATTGCTCCATACTGCTTTAAATGGCTATAATTTTCGGGCTGTTATTTTTGAGCCAACCTTGAATTAAATCAGTGCTGTCGGGATAATAAGTAGCCAGCTTCACCAACGATTTGAACTCTTCGGCAGAAGAAATCTGCTCGCCGCCATCAATATATCCGTAACCGGCATACCGTCCTTTTTCAATAAGAATAACCGATTGCTGACCGGGCCTTTTTCCTTTGTCGATGATAACAAAGTCGGGTTTCGCAAAGGTGTAATTCTTCAGCAGTTCAGCAGCCCGCTTGTTATATATTTCAATTTCTTCCTGCTCTGCACAAATGCCGTTGCACTTTTTTATCTGATGATTAAAACAAACGGAATCGTCATCGGTAAGTCCGCAATAGCGCATGCACAGGCTGTAATCATCAATCCAAGTTTCCAGCTTTTCTCTTGCTGAGAAATAAGTATTGAACGAAACCAGCGCATTTGTTGAATTATCGTACTCAATAAGTTTGAAATTAATTATTCCCTTTTCATCTTTAAACCAATCGATACTATGCGTAAACGTATCGGCTTTCCGCTGCCGATTAAATTTAGGTTTATGCTTTTTAATTTCTTCGGCTTCCAGTAATAATGCAATCAGCTCGCTGCCTGTAGGCACAAAATCTACATTATATAATTCGTTGAGCATTGCTCTTCCTTTCTTTTCGGAAGTATTAAAGTGACTGAGGGCGCGGTTATAAGCGTTCACACTTTTGCCAATGTATATTATGTTCTGGTCCTGATCGAGAAAATAATATACACCACATTCTTCGGGAAGTTTATCAAGAATATATTTCTTAATCTTATCGATTCGCCTTACCATCAGCTCATCTATGCCTTTATTTTTATAAACAGGATGCGCACTTTTTGCCTGCATCAGTATATCAAACAGCTTTGCTGTTGCCACTGCATCGCCTTCGGCACGGTGTCTTGCTTCGTTTTCTATTCCCAATGATTCGCAAAGATTACCCAGCGAATATGATTTTTTTCCGGGTATAAGTTTTCTGCTGAGCCGCACGGTACATAGTGTATCGCGTTTATATTTAGCGCCAAGCGAAGCAAATTCTTCTTTTATAAATCCATAATCGAAACCTACATTATGTGCCACGAATATTTTTCCTTCGGTCATTTCCCAAATTTTTTTGGCTACCTGCGCAAAGGTGGGCGCATGTTCTACCATTTCGTTGGTGATGCCCGAAATACGAACAAATGTGGGGCTTATATAACACTGCGGATTGATGAGTGTAGAAAATTTTTCCACTACAGATAAGCCGTCATGTATTAAAATACATATTTCGGTGATGTGTCCGCGACGGAATTCGAACTTGCCGCCACATGTTTCTATGTCTATTATTGCAAACATTTATTTTCCCATTTCCACTCTCTGCGATTGCAGAAAACGAATCATGCTGTCAATGTTTAAGTCCTGTGGTTTAAATTCGCCAATGTTGAGGCAGCAGACAAAGCTCCATATCTCCAGAATATTTTTTGCATGAATGTTATAAGGAGAATACGTTTTGTTATCGGAATGAAATTCGAAAGTGTCACCCGACTTTTTCTTTTCGCGGTAAAGACGCTTATATACTACGCCGTCGTCCCGCGTAAGTACAATATATGTCTGCCCATCAGTTATCTCGCTTAGCGACTCCACATATTTGCCTACTACTATGGTTCCGTCCTTTAATGGTGGCATCGAATCGCCTTTGATAGTAAAGGCTCTGTGCTTGCCTACTATTTTAAACGGGAGATTCATCCTCGGAAGTTCTTCCATAAACGACGGGTCGGCATATCCGTTAAGATAACCTGCAATTGCTTTTACGGGCACTACTTCTATTAAATCATTGTTTTCGGAATCGACCATAACGGGAAACAAAAGCCTGTTCTTGCCTATTTTCATTAGTGCTTCGGGTTTTGTTCTGGATAAATCGGCGCGTACCATGGCATCAATGGAGACATGGAAATAGTCGGCGATTTTAATTAATAAATCGTAGGAAGGTTCTGCTCTTCCTTCTTCATAGGAACCCAATCGGGAACGTGAAATATCGAGTTCGTTTGATAATTGTTCCTGAGTAAGCTTTTTTGATGCTCTGAGAACGGTAATGTTTGCGGCGATTTTTGACATTGCTAAATATTTTGGCACAATATTACTAAACATATTGGTAATTTCAAACCCTGAAAGGAAATATTTTTCTTTAAGACCTCAAAATAAATTACGTTATCTATATCAGGGGGCCTGTTTTCAATACAGAATATACCACGCCATGGTTATTATATAATTGGAACACCCCGATATACGATACGTTCAAGAGTATTTCAAAATGAATGAACGACAGATAATGCATATTGACCTTGATACTTTTTTCGTTTCGGTGGAACGGTTGACGAACCCGAAGCTGGTGGGAATGCCTGTCCTGATAGGCGGCACTAGTGACCGCGGCGTGGTGGCTTCATGCAGTTATGAAGCGAGGAAGTATGGAATACACAGTGCGATGCCAATGCGAATGGCAAGGCAGCTGTGTCCTGAAGCCATTGTGGTGAGAGGTGATTCGGAGCAATACAGTAAGTATTCTAAAGATGTTACTGATATTATAAAGGAGAATGTGCCGATGTATGAGAAGTCGTCGATTGATGAATTTTATATTGACCTGACGGGAATGGATAAGTTTTTTGGCTGTTATAAGCTGGCAACTGAGGTGAGGCATAAGATTATGAAGGAAACGAATCTTCCTATTTCATTTGCTTTATCAACAAATAAAACGGTAGCTAAAGTGGGGACGGGAGAGGCGAAACCTAACGGACAACAGGAGATACCAATGGGAACTGAACGCAGTTTTTTGGGTCCGTTGTCAATAAAAAAGATACCGATGGTAGGAGATAAAACGTATCGGGTACTGAGTGAACTGGGGGTGAAATATATATACACAATGCAGGAAATGCCTGTGGAACTGGTGGAGAGGGTTCTTGGGATAAACGGACGGGTGATATGGAAGAAGGCGAATGGGATTGACAATACGCCGGTGGAGCAGTATTCGGAACGGAAATCGATTTCAACTGAACGGACTTTTGACAAGGATACAATAGATGTGAAGGGGTTGAAGGCTTTGCTGGTGAGTATGACGGAAAAGCTTGCTTTTCAGTTGCGGAGTGAGCAGAAGCTGACGGCTTGCATTACTGTGAAGATACGGTATTCGGATTTTAATACGTTTACGATACAGGCTCATTTGCCCTATACCTCGCTTGACCATGTGTTGATGGAGAAGGCGAAGGAACTGTTTGACAAGCTGTATCAGAAGCGAATGCTGATTAGATTAATCGGGGTGAGGTTAAGTCATTTGGTGCAGGGCAATTATCAGTATAATCTGTTTGAGGATTGTACGGAACAACTGCAACTGTATAATGCAATGGACCGGATGCGGATGCGGTATGGAGCGGATGCTGTGCAACGTGCTTCGGGGATAGAATGACATGTGTCATAGTATATTCACTATTTAATGTACTAACTTTGCACCGTGAAAAAACTCATCCCCTTTTTATTTCTGTTAATTATCCAGAGTTTATCTGCACAAACTTTCACTGAAACTATTCGCGGAAAAGTAATAGATGTTGATTCAAAATCGCCCATCTTCGGCGCCAATATTATTTTATTAAACAGCGATTCAATTATCGGCGCCACTACGGATGTTGATGGTAACTTCCGACTTACAAAAGTTCCTGTAGGCAGACAGGCAGTAAAAATAACTTC
>CAIQBY010000270.1 GCA_903870175.1 uncultured Bacteroidota bacterium | reverse complement strand
GGCAGTAGCAGCCAATATTACTTTGTCAACAATTGTACGTGCCTGTTTCGGATGTTCTTCCAGATAATTATTAAGCATTTCGCTCACCGCAATATCCACAGCACCCATCACTTCATTGTTTCCCAACTTGGTTTTGGTTTGCCCTTCAAACTGCGGCTCCTGCACTTTTACAGAAATAACAGCAGTTAATCCTTCACGAAAATCATCGCCTGCAATTTCAAATTTTACTTTCTGAAGTAAACCTGATTTATCAGCATACGCTTTCAAAGTACGGGTTAAACCTCTGCGGAAACCTGCAAGGTGAGTACCTCCTTCGTGCGTATTAATATTATTTACATACGAGTGAATGTTTTCAGCAAACGATGAGTTATACACCATCGCTACCTCCACCGGAATACCATTTTTATCCCCTTCCATGTAAATCACCTCATCAATAAGCGGCTCACGTGTGCTGTCAAGGTAAGCTACAAACTCTTTCAGGCCACCTTCCGAATAAAATACTTCGGTACGGTTATTTCCGGCCTCATCCTTTTCGCGTGCATCAGATAGTATAATGCGTATTCCTTTATTCAAAAAGGAAAGTTCGCGCAAGCGAGCAGCAATAATATCGTAATGATAAACTGTGGTGTTGAATATGGATGCATCAGGCAAAAAAGTAACAATAGTACCTCTCTGCTCGGTAGGTCCAAGTTCCTTTACAGGATACAGCGGCTTCCCGATTTCATATTCCTGAATATATTCTTTGCCATTCCGATGTACATTTACAGTTAAATGAGTAGAAAGCGCATTAACGCAACTAACACCAACTCCGTGCAAACCACCCGAAACTTTATAGGAATCTTTATCGAATTTACCACCTGCATGCAGCACAGTCATTACTACTTCCAATGCCGATTTTTTCTCCTTGGCATGATAATCAGTCGGAATTCCACGACCATCATCTTTCACAGTTATGGAATTATTTTCATTGATAGTAACAAAAATGTTTTTGCAATGCCCTGCCAAAGCCTCGTCAATAGAGTTGTCCACCACTTCATACACCAGATGATGCAATCCTTTCTGCCCTGTATCGCCAATGTACATCGACGGACGCTTACGCACCGCTTCCAGCCCTTCTAATACCTGAATACTATCCGCTGAATAGTCATCCATTTTCTGTTCTTTTTCGCTCACTTTTATATGTTATTTTTTAGTTAAATATTCACCCTTTTTTTAAGGGCTAGCAAAAGTAACATTTATATTGAAATTATTGAGGTTTTACATAAATTTAACTAAATAAATTTATTAACAATTTCTTGAAAAGTTTTTGACGTCTATTTCAAAAGAAATTATAGTGGTTTTTGATGTAAAAAACATGCATTTCCGGCGATTAAATTTGTTGTTGACTAGTAAGTCAGTCTTCGTACAAAAGTTAAATGGAATTCGATTTGTTTTAGGCTTTAGATTTAATTACTCAATATATGAATTTGACAGGCAGTTTCATTTTAAACTAATTTTATTTCGGAGAAATTTCTTTTATACCTTTGCCGCCCTTATGCAAATATTGCTGACACTTTTCTATACTTTAATTTTTGTTTTATCAATTTACAAACTAAAGTTTTTTGCTATCCCCGGATTTTCCAGGAATGCAGTTGCTGCAGTTTTCATCCTTAAAATATTTGCAGGAATAGCTGTTTGGTGGGTTTATACTTATTATTATCCCGGTGGCGACATGCAAAATTATTTTGACGATGGAAAGAAGCTGTTTCATTTACTTCTGGATAAACCAAAATTATTTTACAATGTAGTCTTTAATAATGCGCATTACAGTGGGTTGAAAATATGGAACGCTAATTTCGATTCTGCCTTGTATAATGATGCACATACTATGTCATTGTTAAATATGCTGTTTTTGTTTTTCTCGTTTGGCTGCCTTCAGGTTCATATTGTTTTTATGTGTTTTCTATCTATGATTGGACTAACAGCATTATATAAAACGTTTGAGAAATATGTTCCGCTCCAGAGGAATAAACTATTCATTGCCGTGTTTTTAGTTCCTTCTGTTTTATTCTGGAGTTCAGGGATATTAAAAGAAGGGCTATTAATTTTTGGACTGGGAATTTTCCTTTATTCTTCCAATTGCGGTTTGCCCACAAGTTACAACCGGAGAAAAATTACAGCTCTGCTGCTATCATTGTTTATACTTTTAGTAATTAAATTTTATGTGTTGATAGCTTTGCTTCCCGGCCTGTGTTTAAATTTAATTGTACGGTACACTTCGGAAAAATTACTTTTTATTAAGTATTTTTCGGTAGTAATAATTATTGGTATCGGAGCTTTTGCACTTACTTATATTAATAAGGATTATAACCCTTTAGTACTTATAAAAGACAAACAGGCAAAAGCAATACTGGAAGCAAGAGGAGGTGTGTATTTATCAAACAAAGAAAAAGTTGTCTGTATAAATTATATTGATAAAGAAGAACAGCTCAAACAAATAAATGATTCTACTTATAAAATTGTGAAAGGAAGCAATTATATATTCTGGAAAGCAGATGATATGTCAACCTATGATTCTATAATAAAATCACAGGATACATCTTCTTATCAAATTGCCTATACTGTTGTTCCTGCTCAAAGTATAATTAAATTGAATTTTATTAAGCCTGATTTCAGCAATATATTGGCAGTTCTTCCGCAGGCTTTGTTTAATGTATTTCTCCAGCCAATGATATGGGATGCAGACGACATAATACAATTGATTCCTGCAGTTGAAAATATCATCATCGTTATTCTTATTATATTGTCCCTTGTTTTTATAAATAAGAAATTTGAAAATAAAACAATAGTATTTTTCTGTCTCAGCTTTGTATTAATTCTTTTTGTACTCGTAGGGATTACAACTCCGGCGGTTGGCGCCTTGATACGTTATAAAATTCCTGCATTGCCATTCCTGCTGATATCGTTAATCCTAATAACAAGTAAAAGTAAGGCGAACTAAATTATTAATTCTTTGGATTCTTATATAAATTCAAATACACCAATCCCTTTTTATATCCTTTTACTAATATCCATTTACTTTTTACTTCTTCTATTTGTTCAGGAATATCAGTATTGATTACATTAGTTTGAAGATAATATTTATAATTACTTATTGGGCCTCGCCAGACATTTGTGAAATGAAATGAAGAATCGGTGAGATGAGAAAAGCGTTTATCATTAATCAACGGAAATTGTGTCCCAATTTCTTCAGGTGCAATTTTATTCTGTACGATGTAGTTATCCATATCGTCTTTTAAAGAAAAATAAGGAAGCACTTTTAAAGATGAATCCCATCCGTTACCAAATCTTTCGGGATAAAGCCAGAAGTTGCCGGTAAATAAACTAATACAACAAACAATAAAAGTAGTGTTTCTCAAAAATTTATTTTTAATGTTCGACAAAATATAACAAACAGAAATATTTAGCAATAAGTATGTAAACATAAAATAGCGGTGTCCGGCAGGATTTGTAATAAAAATCATTACTAAGATTAGAATCAATGCAGGTAACAAAGTGAATAATAATATTTTTTTGAGTGAAGCTGACAAAGCATTCCTTTTATAAATTATAAACGAACCAAAAATAATTATTAGCCATAAAACAACGCGTCCAAAATCAGCAAGTTTCCAAGTTATAAAAAGGAGTTGTCGAAAAGTCATTGATAAAGGGATTGTCTTTTCCCCATCATTTTTTTCAATAGAAAAGATAAACCAGCCGGTTTTGAATTTATGAAATACATACCAGACAATTATTAAAAAGAAACAAAGTAAGTTTGATTTTAAAAAAATAATGAACGACGTTTTTTTATATTTTGGATAAAGTAAAATAAATTGAATTATTATAATCGAAAAAGCCAAAACAAGACCTCTGATACTGTACAAAGCCAAAACAGGAATGATAAAAGAATAAAGTTTAAAGTTTTCTTTCAGTAATAAATTAACCAATACTAAAAATAAATATAGAGGGATAATATCCAGCGACATTAGTAAACTTTGAGTAATGAAAGTTGGTTCTAGTATTAATAGTATAAGAGCAAAAGAAACAAAAGTATCAGTTAAAAAACGTTTGGAAAGTTTGTAATACTCGTAACAGATTCCTATCAAAAAAGGTAAAAATGCAAGATGAGATATTAAAAGTGTTTTGGAAAACAGAGTCCAAATTGCAAATAAGTATGTACTGTAAATAGGGAAACTGGTATTATCCAAATAAGGCGGAAAACTAATTGGAGTATACGTTTTATCATAGAACTTACAGGCAAGTTCAGAAAATAAAGTGCCATCCCAAAAAAACGGAATATTCGAATAATACAAAGTAAAAATAAGCAAGATGAAAGAAACTGTGAATAATGTGAACTTACTATTTATCATTCTGTTTTTTAATTTTATATTTAAACTATTCAATGAATGTAGATAAATAATTCATTCTATCTTTGCGACCCAATATCAACTAAACTTGTAAAAATAAACAAATCTTCTTATTAAGTATATGAAAAAAATATCAATTTCCCAATCAAATTACATTCCATGGAAAGGATATTTCGATTTAATCAATATGGCTGATGAATTTATTTTCCATGATGATTTGCAATATACCAAAAACGATTGGAGAAACAGGAATAAAATAAAAACTAAAAATGGATTAGAATGGTTAACTATTCCTTGTGGTGTTAATGAAAAGAGATTGATTTGCGAGGTTGAACTTGAAAATAAAGATTGGCAAAAACATCACTGGCAAAAAATTGTTGCCAATTATTCCAAAGCAAGTTATTTTAATGCTTATAAAGATTTTTTTGAAGACTTCTATTTGAATAAAAAATGGACTAATCTTTCAGAAATGAATCAGACTTTAATAAAAAGAATTTCTAAAGAAATATTAAGTATCAATACTGAGTTTTATGATTCAAGAGATTTTAATTTGAAAAGTAAAAAATCGGAAAGAGTAAAAGAATTATTAGTTAAGCGCAATGCAGATATATATTATTCGGGACCTAGTGCAAAAGACTATCTTGAAGAGAAAGAATTGGAAGATGCAGGAATAAAAGTTGTTTGGATGGACTATTCTGGATATTTGGAATACATTCAACTGTTTCCTCCTTTCGAACATAATGTTTCCATTCTTGATTTAATATTCAATGAAGGTAAAAACGCAAGACATTTTCTGAAAAGTTTTCCTTAAAATAAGAATAAAAATCCGAGTTTGTTTTAACTTAATTTACTTATCCTTTATCCCAGAATAATATTTTTAATAAATAAGTAGGTAACGAATAAAACCTAGTCATTGTAGACTGCCAGACACAAAATTGTGGAATTAAAAAATTAACAAGTATCAAAAAAAATGTTCTTTTTATAAACAATTCTGTTCCCCACTTCTCGTTTATTTTTATTGCTGAAAAAATAACCAGAGGAAACGCTAATCCCATTAGTCGAGAAGTATCATATGCGACAATCATTTGAGAAAGAGCTCCTGAAATTATTAAAAAATAAAATAACAATTGTTTTTTGTTATTCTCCTGAAAATAATAATATGAAGCAATAATAGGATAAAGCCAAAACAGTTTAAAAGCATAAAATACGCCAACATAAAAGCATGAAATTAAAGAGCTGATATTCTCTTTAATATGATCCCAATAAAATGTTTTAAAAGTATATTCAACAGGAGCAACTTCAAAAATATATCTTCTGTAAAAATATATAGGAAATAACGATAGAATCATCCCTAGATAACCCAAATAAAGATTCGTTTTTTTGCCTTCATTATTTATATAACTCAAGTTGCTAGTTCATTTTTAAATTAATATGGTTTGAAAGTCCAGTAGGGACTGGATATTGGTAGAAATAGATAAATCCAAAGAAAATCAAGTCCCAGAGGGACGAAATAGCTGGAGATGCTTATTTCCTTATATATTTCGTCC
>CAIQBY010000269.1 GCA_903870175.1 uncultured Bacteroidota bacterium | reverse complement strand
TACCGCGTATTGCGCCTGATAAAAGAGTGCTTGGTGTAATAAGGCCGACTTCCGAAATGGTTGGGAAGTATAGTAAAACCGGGCACGTTGGCGTTTTCGGAACTATAGGAACTATTACTTCAGATTCGTATCCTATTGAGATAGAAAAACTTTTTCCTCATTTGAAAGTACATCAGGAAGCTTGCCCTATGTGGGTTCCGCTGGTGGAGTACAATGAAATAGAAACTGCAGGTGCCGATTATTTTATTCAGAAAAATATTGAATCGTTGTTATCAAAAGATAAAAATATTGATACCATAATACTTGGCTGCACGCATTATCCGTTGCTTATTAATAAAATAAAAAAGTATTTGCCTTCGGGAATTTCACTTATTTCGCAGGGAGAAATTGTTGCTGAAAGTCTTGTTGATTATTTAAAGAGACATCCTGAAATGGAACAGCGGTGCAGCAAACAAAGCAAGATTGAATTTTACAGTACCGACTCGGCAAGTAACTTTAATAAGCATGCTACTTTATTTTTCGGGAAAGAAGTGGATGCAAAACAGTTGGAATTAAAGCTAAATAATTTATAATTTCCTTTCGTCATTGCGAGGCTTTTCGCCGAAGCAATCCAGTAAATAAATATTGTGTTAAGAGATTGCTTCGGCGAAAAGCCTCGCAATGACGGACACTTGAAGTATTTATTTCTCTTCTTTAAACCAGCCGCTATACATTATATAATTATCGGCAATTCGATTTATTTCTCCTTTAATAAGTTCCTGATTTATATCCTTTACTTTTCTGGCGGGCACACCGGCATAAATAACACCTGACTCAACCTTAGTGTTTTCGAGCACTACAGCGCCTGCTGCAATAATTGTGTTGCTTCCTATTTCGCAATTATCCATAATGATGGCACCCATTCCTATCAACACATTATCGTGAATGGTGCTGCCATGCACCAATGCATTGTGTCCGATAGATACATTATTGCCGATATTTGTTTTTGTTTTTTGATACGTGCAATGAATCACGGCGCCATCCTGCACGTTCACTTTATTGCCCATCCGTATTGAATTTACATCGCCGCGAACTACAGCATTGAACCAGATACTGCACTGGTCGCCCATTATTACATCGCCTACAATGGTTGAGTTTTCCGCAAGATAACAGTCGTTTCCAAATTTCGGATGTATTCCTTTTACCGGTTTTATAAGTGCCATAGATTATTTATTTATTTTTTCAATCCTCAAATATACTTACTATTAAAGAGTGAATTTTAAAAATAAAAAATATAAAATTGTTTATTCAAACATTGTTGTACATTTGGCATCTGAAATATCTGTAAGATTTGTCGTCATTCGACAAGAGCGACTTCCGAAGCTCTTCTTCATCTCCCAAAATAAATCATACCAGGGGAATTTCTTTTTCTCTATCATTAAAAGGAAAGTTTTAAAAGTTCTTTGATTAATAATTTGCTTAAAGCAACAATAAAGTAATTGCTGAAAATGTTTCAGCATATACTGTAAGAAAATAAGTGTACGCCGGAAAATGTTCAGTGTACACTGGAATATTATCAGTAATCACTGGAAATGTTTCAGTATATACTGTAAGTTTTCCAGTGATTACTGAAAAGTTTCCAGTATATACCGGAAAGTTTTGAGTGTACACTGGAAAGTTTCCGGTATATACCGGAAACCGTAAAATATACACAGGAATGTTAATTAGCAGCCTTTTAGATGCAATGCAAGTTCATAATTTAATTCTGATAGTAATCATTAATAGTAACCTTAATAAAATAACAAGATGGTAGTAGATTTAACATGCAACAGGGAATGTTTACAATATAACCGCCCTAAATATTTTTTCTTTATGATATTCGAAGTCATTCCAAAGACAGATGGAAATCCGAATTATCCGGGTACTGCATCAATAATTGCAGATTTGAGAAGCGGTTTTGACAGATTTGGAAAAGCACATGCTGCCAAAAATACTTCTCTGGCTGATGAAATTTATCAAGAGATTCTGACAAGCACATCGGGATTGATGAAAAATATTCAGGATAATTGTGGAAATGTGGTTTCCAGACTTGAAGAAACAGGTTTCACTGCCAACAAAACAAAAGGAACTCCTGCGCCGGTTACAGGCAAAGTAAACAATGTAAATTCAATGGCTTTGGGCGGTCAGAAAATGAAATTTGAATATCAGGGAGATGAACATGCTCATTTTTATCTTGCAAGAATACGTCTGAAAGGAGGCACTGATGCTGATTGGGTGATAAATGGAAGAAGCGAAACTCAAACAATGTTTATTAGTTCAGGATTACTGCATGGATTGGACTATGAAATTCAAATTTGCGGAAACGGTACAAAAGGTGCCGGTGATTGGAGTGATATAAAAGGCTTTTTGGTTGATTAATCAAGATAAATAGTTCGGATAACTAATGAATATGAATTTACGAATTGTTATTAATAAACATAGATTCGTAAATCCGAAACGATTAGTTATCCGTACCAATTAAATAATCAAACCAAATTTAAAAATTATCTTCCTTTGTAATTCATTTTTAATACATTTGTCGACCAATGACAATTGACTGGAACATAAAAAAATTCAAGGAATTATCTCCTTCAAAATTATACGAAATCATGCACTTGCGTGCAGAAGTTTTTGTGATAGAACAGAAATGTCTTTATCAGGATGCTGACGGAAAAGATGCCAAATGTTTTCATCTTTTAGGATACGATTCCAACGATAAATTAGTTGCCTATTCAAGAATATTGCCCGCCGGAGTTTCGTTCAGAGAAGTATCGATAGGCAGAGTAGTGGTGCCGAAAAAAGCAAGAAAAAAAGAAGTAGGCCGAGAGTTGATGATACATTCCATAGATGCAGTAAATAAAATATACGGCAATGTTCCCATCCGCATAGGCGCCCAATGTTATCTCAAGGATTTTTATACTGAATTTGGATTTTCGGTTATAGG
>CAIQBY010000268.1 GCA_903870175.1 uncultured Bacteroidota bacterium | reverse complement strand
ATGTGGGCAATTATTATCTGTACTATTTTATACATCATCATTGCGCTAATCCTTACCGGTATGGTTAAGTACGACCAGTTAAGTGTTGGTGATCCTCTTTCTTTTGTGTTTCAAAAACTTGATTTAAAATGGATGTCAGGAATTATTGCAGTAAGCGCAGTAATAGCAATGGCAAGTGTTCTGCTGGTTTTTCAAATGGGTCAACCGCGTATTTGGATGAGTATGAGTAGAGATGGTTTGTTACCAAAGGCCTTTTCAAGAATACATCCTAAATTCAAAACGCCTTCCTTTGCAACTATTGTAACTGGCTTTGTTGTTGCCGTTCCCGCTTTGTTTCTAAACCTCACTATGGTTACTGATCTTTGCAGTATCGGAACTTTATTCGCCTTTGTTTTAGTTTGTGCAGGAGTTTTAGTCTTGCAAAACAAACCGGGCATTCCACGCGGGAAATTCAAAACTCCTTATATCAATTCAAAATACATTACCTCATTATTAATCGTGATTACAATTATTCTTTCCTTCGTGTATAATAAACAGGACACTATTAATTTTCTTACCAATGAGAAGAAAATTAATGACGCAACTACAATTGTAACTTCATTAAAAGAGAATCAGATAAACGATATCAGGAAGATGATAATTGCCAAGGACAGCATAACTTTTGCCGGAAATAAAAATGATTTGGAAACTTATCTAAGCAGTTTGGAAGAAACAAAATACATGGCAACTATTCAGTCATTTCCAATAACTGATAACTTAAAATTTGATTCCGGATTTAGTTTATTCAAACATAAAATACCGATGTGGATTTTCATACTTATTTCCTTTGGATTAGCAGTTTGGTCATACCGACAAAACCTTTCATTAATTCCTTTGTTAGGATTAATAAGTTGTTTATACATGATGGCAGAATTAGGTCTTTCCAATTGGATCGGATTTGGAATCTGGCTTATAACAGGATTGATTATCTATTTTGGATATAGCAGAAAGAACAGTAAACTCAATACAATAAATAAATAAAATATGATAGCATTTATCACAGGCGCGACAGCAGGAATAGGAAAAGCAACAGCAGAAATATTTGCAAAAAACGGGTACAACATTATTATCACTGGCAGAAGAAAAGAAAGACTGGATGAATTTTCTTCCTATTTAAAATCCACTTATAAAGTGGATGTCCTTACTTTAAACTTTGATGTCAGGAAATTAAAAGAGGTGGAAACAGCAGTAAATTCAATACCTGCGGAATGGAAGAACATAAATGCACTTGTAAATAATGCCGGACTTGCTGTAGGATTAAGCACCATTCAGGAAGGAGATATTGATGATTGGGAACGAATGATTGACACCAACATTAAAGGCTTATTGTATGTTACTCGTACCATTGCACCAATAATGATAGCAAACAATTCAGGCCATATTATAAATATTGGTTCTATTGCAGGTAAAGAAGTTTACGCGAATGGAAATGTATATTGTGCCACCAAACACGCTGTGGATGCGCTAAGCAAAAGTATGCGCATTGATATGCTGCCTCATAACATTAAAGTTACCGCAATAAATCCGGGTATGGTAGAAACAGAATTTTCTATTGTTCGCTTTAAAGGAGATGAAGACAGAGCCAAGAAACCTTACCTTGGAATTGAGCCGCTAAAAGCCGAAGATATTGCAGAAACAATTTACTGGTGCGCTTCCCGACCTGCACATGTAAATATAAATGATATTATTATTACGCCAACTGTTCAGGCTAACGCTACTACTACTTTTAGGAAAGGCAATTAAAAATCTTATTTTTATACCATGAGAAAATTTATCTTTCTATTCTTTTCATTGATATTTTTCTCTTGTTCTCCCAAACAGCAAGTAGATTTAATTATACATAACGCTGTAATTTATACTGTTGATTCTTCATTCTCCAAAGCTGAAAGTTTTGCAATAAGTGATGGGAAGTTTGTTGCTGTTGGAGGCAATAGTGACATACTAAACAATTTTACCGCCAAAGAAATAATTGATGTGCAAGGTAAAACTATTTACCCAGGCTTCATTGATTCTCATTGTCATTTTTATGGTTACGGAAAAGGTTTGCAAGAGGTAAATCTTACAAGAACAAAATCCTTTGATGAAGTAATTAATCGTGTTGTTGAATATTCAAAAACAAATGAATCGGAATGGATTATTGGAAGAGGTTGGGATCAAAATGACTGGGAGAATAAAGAATTTCCTACCAAGAAAGAACTGGATAGTTTATTTCCGCACACTCCGGTTTTTCTGCAACGCATTGACGGACATGCAGCGTTAGCGAACAATGAAGCTATAAGCAGATGTCATTTTGAAATAAAAAATAAAGTAGAAGGCGGCATTGTTGAAATGATAAATAATCAACTCACAGGGATTTTTATTGACAATGCCGTAGATCTCCTTAAAAAAGAAATTCCTAATTCAAGCAAGGAAGAAATAAAGTCATCTTTACTTGCAGCACAAAAAAACTGTTTTGCTGTAGGGCTTACTACTGTTGATGATGCAGGCTTGGATAAAAATATAATAGATGAGATGGATGCCTTGCAAAAATCAACCGAATTGAAAATCCGAATATATGCAATGCTGTCGGACACAAAAGAAAATCTTGATTATTATTTACAGCATGGTACTTATAAAACGGATCGTCTAAATGTTCGGTCATTTAAGTTTTATGCTGATGGCGCTTTGGGTTCAAGAGGTGCATGTTTATTAAAACCTTATAAAGACAAGCCAAATCAACAAGGCTTTTTATTAAATTCTCCTGACTATTTTAAAGAGAATGCAAAGAAGGTTTTTGAAAAAGGTTTTCAAATGAATACACATTGTATTGGCGATTCGGCAGTGAGATTAATTTGTACTGTATATTCAAACACATTGATTTCGAACAGTACTGCGAGCCCTGCACCATTATCTTATCGTTGGAGAATTGAACATTCTCAAGTTGTTAATCCAAATGATATAAAATACTATTCAGGAATAATTCCTTCGGTGCAGCCTACACACGCTACTTCCGACATGTATTGGGCAAAAGACAGAATTGGTGATGAGCGTATAAAATATGCTTATGCATATAACGATTTATTAAAAACTACAGGAATCATTGCACTTGGCACAGACTTTCCGGTGGAAGATATTAATCCTATTTATACTTTTTATGCAGCAGTTGCACGTAAGGATTTAAAAGGGTTTCCGAAGGAAGGATTTCAAATGGAGAATGCTTTATCAAGAGAAAACACGTTGAAAGGAATGACAATTTGGGGTGCTTACGCCAATTTTGAAGAGAAGGAAAAAGGTAGTATTGAACTAGGAAAGTTTGCAGATTTTATAATTCTTGATACCGATATTATGAAATGTGAAATAGATAAAGTGCCAGCAACAAAAGTAATCAGTACTTATATTAATGGAGAATGTGTGTATTCTCTAAAACAAAACTAATAATAAGTGTTGCTTTTATAAAATTAGCCTCCCAATTTAAAACCTAAACTACTACCTCTTGAAGGTTTATTTTCTATATCAAATTCTTTAACATCATCAATAATTAAAAGCTGCAATTGTTCTGTAGTTCTTTCGGATGCAGGGATTCCTGCCAATCGTAAATTTTGGTTTTTAATTGATTCACCGATAACCTGTCTCACTGTTCTTGCATTGCCAAAATATTTGTCTCTGTTGGAATAAATCATTTCAAAATACTTTTTCAAATGTTCTTCTGCTTCATTTTCTGCAATCATATTTTCAGCAGTCAACATCGCTTTTGCAATCACCAGCATTTCTTCAGGCAAATAATCCATGAACTGAAATGTGCGGTCGAAGCGCGATTTAAAACCAGGATTTGAATTAATAAACTCAATCATATTTTCGGGATAACCAGCTACTATTACTCCAAATTTTCCTCTTAAGTCTTCCATTCTTTTTAATATTATTTGAATGGCTTCCATCCCGAAATCATTGGTTACTCCGCTATTTGTCAACGAATATGCTTCATCAATAAACAAAATACCGCCTTGTGCTTTCTCAATTTCAGCACCTGTTTTAATAGCTGTCTGCCCTACAAAACCTGCTACCAAAGTTTCTCTATCCACTTCTACTACATGTCCTTTTGATAACAATCCAAGACCCTTATAAATCTTTGAAACAATGCGCGCAATGGTTGTTTTCCCAGTTCCAGGATTACCGGTAAAAATACTATGCAAAGAAAACTTATTTAGTAAATCCTTTCCTGTTTCCTTGTAGAACCTTGCAAGGATAACCAGTTCATTGATTTCCTTTTTAATATTACTCATTCCGGTAAGCGCATTTAATTCAGCTAATCCTTCTGCCAATAATTCTTCATTTGTTTTTTCAGGTTTTATTTCCTGAGCAACTATAGGCTGAACATGAGCTTCTTCAGCTGTTGTAAGAAATTGAGTTGCTCCTTCTTCATTTGTTTCACCTATCTGGAAAGGAACCAGAGCAACAAGTGTATCCATAAAAACAATTTCAACAGTATATTTATCATCCTTCCAGGTGCCTGCTGTTTCGCTGCCCCAGCCCGAATCAAAAGTGAATAGTAAATCCTGTTGGTTCGATTCTATTTTTCCAAGACGCATACTTTGCCCTTTTGGCTGACCAGCATCATCATAAAAATTAAAGAAAAGTTCGTAATTCCAATCCTGTGCAGTTTTAGTTCTTACCCTTAATTCAACCCACAAATAAGGCGTTTGCGCACGATTGAATTTTTTATAATAGGTTCTGTTTATTTGATTCCACCCATCAAACTTTCCTGCAAATAATTTAACTGACTCAACAGAAAAATAAGGATTATCAGTGGCAGTAACTTTGCCGGCATCAGTAATAAAAAATGTTCGTCCTCCTACAAATTCATCATCAATATATGCCTCCCATATATAATTACCTTTCAGCCAAAACGTACCTTCTGTTGGCGTTCCCCAGCCATCACGTACATACACAATATTATCATCCATCTTTATTGTCTGCGTAGAAACCAGACAACACAGCTCTTTACGGGTAGTACCTTCGAGCAAAAAAGATTTTAACGTAACCTTTGCAGTCCATTCGCGCTCGTCAAATAATTTATTGTAAAACGAAAACTCTGTTCGAATATAAGTCGTTTCCATTCTGTCGAAAACAGTACGGTACTTTTTTGTTGCATTCGCCATCCACTCGTCCGACGAATACACTTTGACATCTTTAAACTTATAATTTTTTGTCATTTCTTTTTATCCCTTTTACCAACTACAAAATTAAAGCAATTATTCAACCTTACTTACTTCAAGAACTTTATTTTTAACAGGATTTGCATACATCGCAACAAATAAATTAAACAATGTTTCTTTATCACCGTTTATTTTATTCACCTGCGAATTAATGTATTTAATAAAATTTTCTTTATCCTGAATCGTATATTGATGGCTATGTGTTGTACTGTTAGTAACCATATCAGCGGCAACATAATTTACGGACCATAATTTATAATCAGCATAAATCTGTTTGTCAACCAAGGCAGTAAGCGCTTTTATTTTATCATTTTCGTTACTGATATTTTCAAAATTTTGCAATTCATTCACAATCGGTTTTCCAATTGCAAGATGTATTCTTCCCTTGGGCTGCATGATTCCGGTGATAATGCTATTTAAATCTTCTCCGGGAGCTTTTACATATTGCGCATTCAAATCAGAGAGGAAAGACTCCTGAACTTTTAATAAATCACAAGGTTCGTACTCATAAGATATACTCACGGGAACAATTTTTAATTGAGAAAACTTTTCAGCGAACGTTCCTGTGCCACTGATATTAAGCATTTTCAACAATCCGGTCTGGGTTAAATCATTACCATCTTTGGTTCTTCCGTTTCGCTGTGCAATCCAAACGGATACATTCTTCTCTGTTATCGTATAACGAATATAAGCAGACAATTTTCTAGAGATGTCGTATAACTCTCGCCCTGTGCCTTCTCTGGAAACAGTAAGTATTTTATTTATCCTTACAAAATCAGAAATGAATTGATTGGTCATTAAATTATCACCGATAGTAATTTCGGAACTATCAAATCCATTCTCGACTAACAGCATATTCAGGATGCCTGAATCGAGCATTATATCGCGATGATTTGCAATAAATAAATAGGCCTGGTTCTTATCAAGGTTTTCAAAGCCGCTTCCTGTAAGCAGCTCGGACGAACGATTAATAATAACGCGTGCGGCAGGATGCATAAATTCCATTTGAAACTCCTTCACCGAATTTATCAGTTCTGCTTTTCGTTTCACTTCTTTTAATGTCATTTCCGGCCAGATATTATTTACCAGTTTCATAAAAAGCGGGTCGGCGATAACGCTCTGTAATACCTCATTTACTTCGTTATCGTAATAAGGGCGCATATCATCGTAATTAAAACTATTGCTCATAAACTATTTGAATTTTTAAAGAAAATAAAAGTACAT
>CAIQBY010000267.1 GCA_903870175.1 uncultured Bacteroidota bacterium | reverse complement strand
GTGGTTTGTGTAGTGGTGAGGACACCACTAAATAATTGTCACGAGTCGAAAAGACTCGCGCCAGCCTGGTATTAAATATTCTATATTCTGAACAGGCTGCTGTGCTCGTTCTTTTTTTTACTAGTTTATAAATTTCTTGCGATTTCAACAGCTATAACTACAACGCACAATGATAACATCCCTATCCATTTGTTTTTTTGTTCGTTTTCATCTGTGTCTTGGTCAAAATACCCTCCTTTAAATCCTTTAAATAGCCAACAAACAAAAGCCCCAATCGGAACAAATAATGCACTTCCAAATGAATGAAATCCCATTTTATTTAGTGTTTAATTACAGAGTTAAGAATACTTTGCAAGGTTGAGTTTATTGTCAATGTAGTTGTTTCAAAAATTTGTTCGTATTGTTTAATCCTATTTTGTTTCAAAGCGTTGTCGTATTCCGTTTTGGCTTTGTTTATAAATTGGTCATTAGTCTTCAAACTTTGTTTTTCAGAAGCCTGTGGCAATGAAAAAACATTTGCTAGTAATGTTTCAAATGATATTTCAGAGTTAGGAGCATTAATTTGATCATAACAATTTTTCATTTGTGCAGCTAAGTCTTTAATGTTTTGTTCGTAGTCTGTGTTAATGTTTAGATTCACATTTTCTGGAACTTGAAGTTTAAAAGTTGTTTTAATAATTAGTTCTGATGCACTTCTGAAATTCTGGTCGTACATCAATTTTGCAAATTCTTCTTTCATTCTTTTTGTATTATTTGTTCTTGTATTGTTCTATGTTTAATGTTCGTTATGCGCGATCTTAAACTTGCAGCTAAAGTTTCAAAGATTTATGCGTTCGTTGTTTTTTTCGTGTTGTTATGATAAATTATTCCCCATAATATTTCTTTCTATATAACTTTATTTCTTTACTAACCCAATCTTTATTCTTTTCCATTTGAGAAGCATTTATTTTTTGAAGAATGTTGTTGTGTACATATATTTCGTGCATAACAATGCTTGCGTAAGTAAAATTGTTTATATTTAATTCCTTTACTCCGCTAAAAATAATTTTCTTAATAAGTTGGTCTTCTAGAAAAGTCAATTCAAATAAATATTCCTTGTCTAAATATTCGTGAAAAACAATAAGTCCTTGTATAATTTCCAAAAGTTCTTTTTGAAACACAGATAAGTATTTATAAAAACTAATACGTTCATTCTTGTAAACCGCAGAATTGGAAGGGGAGTCAGGATTAAAACTCTTACATATTAAATCAATTTCTAAAGCTACTTCATTGTAATTATCATTGTCCATTTTCACTTTCAATATATTAAACAACTCTGTAATATTAATATCTATAAGTTTTGTTCTTCTGTCTGTAGTAATTAATATTTTCCTTTTCACATATTGTTGTGGTAAATAAGTAGAAATAAAATAAAATATACTAGATGCCGATATAGAATATGCCAACAATAAAAATACCTTAAAAATACCATAAACATTTTTTGTCGGTTGGTTGATAATAAAAATCTCTACTATTAAAATATAAACTACACAGATGATTAATATGTCTCGAATAAATATTGCGCTTTCCGCTTGACTATCTTTATATTTTATATACGCAACAATAGAAACTCCTGTTGCTGCTAATAATAGAAATAATGAAACCCACATTTCTGTGTTCCAACTGCAAAAAAAAGAATTATGATGGCATAAAATCATTTCAGTTTTGTTTGGGTTGTTCTTAAAGCATTATTCGTTGCGTTAATGTTTCTTAGTGCGTTCATTCAATTACTTCTAACAATTATATTTACGCAGCACCATTATTCTTAATCTACTTATAATCGATTGAGGTATTAATAAACATAAGCGTAAATATAATTACGTCAAAAGTAATTCTAATTATGCAATAATGTTTAAATCTCCATACATATATATATGTATCTTTTTTAGTTTCCTTCCCTTTCCTTCACCAAACCCACTGTTTTACACTATACGCAACTGTTTTTGTCTGAGAAAAAACAACCTTTTTACAAAAGAACATCCCTTTTTTCCGCCATATATGGAAAGGTTTGTGACGCAAATGAATAATTTCCCGCCACAAATGAATCATTTCCCGTCGCAAATGAATCATTTCCCATCACAAATGAATAGTTTCCCGCAGGAAACCTTCTCTTTTTTGGCGGAAATGAATGGTTTTATGAAGAGAAAACATAACTATTTTGAAGAAACTTATACAAATTGCAGGTAAAAAAGAAAGTAATAAAGTGCTAAACTTCAATTTATCGTCTTATTAACAAGAGATGGAATCTTAAGTGAATAAGATTGCATCTTAAGTGAATAAGAAGTAATCTTAAGTGAATGAGATAGCATCTTAAGTGAATAAGAAGCAATCTTAAGTGAATGAGATGGTATCTCAAGTGAATAAGAAACAATCTTAAGTGAATAAGAAGCAATCTTAAGTGAATGAGATGGCATCTTAAGTGAATAAGAAGCAATCTTAAGTGAATGAGATGGTATCTTAAGTGAATAAGAAGCAATCTTAAGTGAATAAGATTGAATCTCTTTAACAAGAGATGGTTTTGGGAGTTTAAAATTCATAAATGTACATTATCAGTTAGTTGCAATTTTACAAATTAATAAAAACAGAAAAAAAGACCAAATAAACTGCGCACGAGTGTAATAATTAACAGTTAAATATTTAAACTATAAAAATTTATTGAAATGAATTTATCAGTAAAACTATTGCAATTTTACTGTTTTATTAAAGCATTTGCAGCCTATATTTTGGTTCATGCCACGGATTTAAAGCTAAGCTTACCCTAATCCCCAACTTTCACCGATACGGTAACGCCTTCGTCAGCATCCTTACTGTCTTTATTTTTGCCTTTGAAAAGCCTTGTATTATTATCCGGGGTGCGGTCTATCAATTTATTATATGGGTCGATACCTGCTTTTACAGGTTCTTCATCCACCGTAATTTCAAAATCCATCTTCGGTTTATTTATAAGTCGTTTACGCAGGTACAGTTCCGTTTCCTTTGTTTTTCCGTTCACTGTTTTAGTTCCGAAAACACCGATATCAATCCAGTCGGCTATTTTCACATCCTTCATTTTACCTACACTGTCGGCTTTCATCTTTTTACTTTCCACCGAAATTTTAACCAGATATTTGCCTTCCTTTGTTTTGGTGTAAGTACATTTCGTGGTCTTATTTTCAAATAAAGTAATGGTCTCGAACATATCATTGATAATGTATTTCAAACTATCCGGTGTAGCCGCTCTCAGGTAATTCACAAACTCTGCCGAATTGGTATAAGGCGGTTCCTGATACGCTACTTTGCTGATATACTTTGCAAGTGCGGCGTTCAGCGTGTCTTCACCTATATAATCTTTCAGCGCATACATTATCACACTTCCTTTGTTGTAATGGATATATTGCTGATTCTCGCAAAGCATCAATGGCAGCTCCTTTTTACCTTCCGAAGCTCTGCCTCTTAAATAATTATTCATTTCATATTTCAGGAACTTCTTCATTGCCTGTTTCCCGTATTCCTTTTCCATGACCATCAAAGCAGAATACTGTGCCATCGTTTCCGACATCAGTGTAGAGCCCTGCACATTGGCACCTATTACCTGATGCGCCCACCATTGATGCGCCACTTCATGCGCCGTAACATAAAAAGGATAATCAATCGATTCGGGGTCGCTGTCATCTACTTTAGCAATAAAACCAATGCCTTCGGAAAAAGGAATTGTATTCGGGAACGATTGTGCGAAGGTCTGATAACGCGGAAACTCCAATATCCGCACCTGTTTATGCTGATAAGGACTAAAATTGACAGTATAATAATCAAGCGACTTTTTAACCGCTTTTATCATCCTGTCCAGATTATATTCATGCCCTTTGTGATAATAAATTTCTATCGCAACACCTTTCCATTTGTCCCGTTTCACTTCATATCTGGCAGAAAGAAAAGAATAAAAATTAAGTATTTTGCAATCCATTTTATAATGAAAATATTTCCGTCCTCCCTGCTCCCACTCCTTTATCAAATATCCCGGAGCCACAGCAATCTGGTCAGGAGAAGTACTCAGCACACATTCAAAATTAATCCAGTCGGCATCATTGCTTATATACGTATTCCTTCGGGCTGCGTTGTCATTCACTTTAGCCATGCGCTCTTTCTTGCCCAATCCATGTTTTTTACGGGCAGTATTCTCGCTCAATTCTCCCTGTTCGTTATACCCAAGGCTTGGCAACCACTGACTGTTGAAGAAAGTGCCGTTATACACAAATGAAGTTCCGGCATCCGAACTCTTGAATCCTTTTGCAAAATAATCAAGCGAAATATCAAGCTTCACCGAATCTCCCGGTTTTAATGGTGAATCGAGCTTATAAATAAAGAATCCATCGTCTTTATCATCCACTACTTTTTTAGTTGCCTGAGCAAATTTCAATTCATCAATATTAATTTCAGAAGGTAAATTAAGAATAATGCTGTCTACATTTCTCGCACTTTTATTCTTTAAAATATAATATCCTTTCATTTTAGCTCCCCGTTCCTGCGGAAATACATCCACATTCCAGAAAGCGGAAACAATTCGCGGCTGCTGCGTTCCGGCATATCGTTTATATTTCTTTTCGAAATTCGCCTGTAGCTCTTCTTCCTTTTTTGCAGAAGTATTTTTGTTGAGAATATTAGTATTGTAATAAATAAATCCTCCGCTTACTACAAAAACAAGTACAGCCAAACTCATTGCCAACTTGGCTTTTCCGTTAAACGATGTTTTAGCTATTCGCAATCTGTTTTTAAATCCCTTCTCTTTTCCGCGTACCCAAAGCAGATTGGAAACAATAATTAAAACAATTGCGAAGCTGCACCAGTAAACTTTAAAAACAAAGAAAGAAAAAATGATATGTCCAAAGCCATTCATATCGGAATACTGCATCTCCGGACCACTGCTGTTATACAGTACCAGCTTGTTATTCCATTCCATCAATTCGAAAATAATTGGCAACGACATTATCACAATGGAAACAAAATAGCCCACATACCTGTTATTTATAATAGTTTGAATGGATAACGCGAGAACACAAAACAAGGCAAGTTCGATAAGTCTGAAACCATAAAGCGATTCAATGTATTGAATGATTTCGAATTTGTAATATCCGTAATACATCTGGATGCACATCCCCGTAAGCATTATTACAAATAACAATACTGCCTGCACCATTATCAATCCAATTAATTTGGAAGCAAATGTTACAAACGGCTTTGTAGGTGCAGTACCTACCAGTTCTTCCACTTTAGCATCGCGCTCCCGCCAAACCAATACGCCGCCATAAAATATTATTATGATGTTTAAAAACAAACTGAATAACGCACCTCCTACTTCCAAGATCTGATAAGTAAGCGGATACGTGGAAGTGCCATAAATAGCACCAAGCACAGGCACTATCAGCAACATCGAAACTACTGCAAGCAAAGCAATTATTAAAAAGAAAATACTTTTGGTAATCTTTTTGAACTCGAACTTTGCAAGGAACCAGGTTTGAAATAAACTATACTTCAATGAAAAAACTTGATCCGACTTTGCAATGTCCGACAAAGACTGCACAGGAGAAGAAGCAATGGAAAGGGATTCGTTCCTGTTTTTTCTTTTGAAAAAAGAAATAGGTTCGTTGAATTGTGTAAACTGAAATTTCCAATACGTAAGAAACGAAATACCCAAGCTGATACCTAACCATAATAATCTGTTGTAGAGCAATACTCCTTCAAACGGAAGTCGCAAGGTGTTCTGTTCGTCAGGCGACCAGTATTTGGTAATATACCTGAAAGCCTGTTCGCCAAACGGTTCAAGCAATGCAGCCAACTGTTGATTATCAATATCGGCAAGCAATGCACTGGCAATCGTTTTGGCAATAAGCAAAGCAATGCAGCCAACATATCCGGCAATCATATTTCGCGAAAAAGTAACCAGCGAAAAGAAAATAGCTCCCACCAGTAAAGTATTAGGAATTACAAAATAAAGGAAAGGTTCAAGATAATTAAGCAGATTAAAAGGGCCGAATTTATTAACATCTCCGCCCAATATTGCACACATTAATATATGTCCGAGAAGGCTGCCGGTGAGAACAAAAAGCGTAACACAAAACGAAGCACAGTATCTGCCCATCATATATCCAAACTTGCTGATAGGTTTTGTGAACAGAAGCGGATGCATGTTGTACTGAAAATCCTTGTACACGGATGGCGCCATGATAGTAATAAGAATAATCATCCCGATAAAACCGGTATTCAGTCGCGATACAAACTGCGCAACCGCCCTTGCCGAATTAACAATCGAATTGCTGTCGGTATTGTTGTTGCCAATTACACCGCCCTGAACGAGCATGTATAATACAGCAATAGTAAAAAACACAAGGAAGAAAATATAAACTGCAGGCCGTTTAAACCATAGTTTTAATTCGAATAAAAAGATTTGTCTGAACATTTTTTTTACTTTTAACTAGTTAGTTATTGTTGCAAAATAAACATCCTCTAAATCAGCATTCATTGGTTCAAATGAAGAATCAGGCTGTGAAGAATTATACACATGAATCTGGATTTTACCTTCCACTACTTTAGTCGAAATCACTTTAAAATTATTTTTATGTTCTGCCAGTTGTTCCTTGTCTATCAGCTTCATCCATATTTTCCCTTTCATGTCAGCAATAGTCTGTGCAGGTTTGCCGGCAAGCAGTATGGTTCCCTGATTCATAATTACCATATTCGAACAAAGATTACGCACATCATCTACAATATGAGTAGAAAGAATTACGATAACATTTTCGCCAATCTCCGATAATAAATTATGAAACCTGTTGCGTTCCATCGGGTCAAGTCCGGCAGTAGGTTCATCTACTATTACCAGTTTAGGATTTCCCAGCAAAGCCTGAGCAATGCCGAACCGCTGACGCATACCTCCCGAATAATCTCCTATATTACGTTTCCTCGATTCAAACAAATTTGTCTGATTCAGCAGCGCTTCACAAATCTCTTTCCGTTCTCCGGCATTCGCTATACCTTTTAAAATCGCAAAATGATTCAGCATATCTATTGCCGACACTTTAGGATAAAAACCAAAGTCCTGAGGCAGATAACCAAGTACTTTTCTCACTTCATCTTTTTGCTTCAGCACATTCAAATCATCAAGCATTATCTCACCGCTGTCAGCCTCCTGCAAAGTAGCAATAGTTCGCATCAACGATGATTTGCCCGCTCCATTCGGACCAAGCAGCCCGAACATGCCATTGCTTATTTCCATATTTATATTGTTCAGAGCCTTTAGCCCGTTCGAATATGTTTTTGAAAGATTACTGATTTTTAACTTCATTTTATTCCGGATTTATTAGATTAACTTATTTGACGCACAATAATAATCATTTGTTACATGCCATTCAAATAATGTTTTTGATAAATGAGAACAATTTGCAGACGAACTCCAGTCTGCCAATTTGTAATCAGCAAATGAACATTCATAAAATGGATGTAAAACAGGAAGGTAGTTTTATAAAACTAAAAATGATTTTTAGTTTTGAGAATGCTAAATATTTTTAGATTATCAGCTATTTACTCAGATATAAATTCCGTTCCGAATAAATAGTATGGAAATACTCATCTGTCAAATCGTCAATAAAATAAATGGCTTCTCCAGTTGATTTCATTTCCGGACCAAGCTCTTTTGCCACTTCCGGAAACTTTTCGTAGGAGAAAACAGGAATTTTAATTGCATATCCTTTTTTGCGAGGATTAAATTTAAAATCCTTCACTTTTGCGCCAAGCATCACTTTGGTAGCATAGTTCACATACGGCTCGTCGTACGCCTTTGCAATAAACGGCACAGTGCGCGATGCGCGAGGATTGGCTTCTATAATATAAACCACTTCATTTTTTATGGCAAATTGAATATTAAGCAACCCAACCGTTTTCAAAGCAACAGCAATGGTTCTGGTATGTTGTTCGATTTGTTTCATCACATTTTCGCTCAAATCAAACGGAGGAAGTACCGCATACGAATCTCCTGAATGAATACCTGCCGGCTCAATATGCTCCATTATACCAATAATATACACATCTTTTCCATCACAAATCGAGTCGGATTCTGCTTCAATTGCATTCTCCAAAAAGTGATCAATTAATACCTGATTCCCAGGATGGTCTTTCAGCAAATTAACAACGTGCTGTTCCAACTCCTGTTCATTAATCACAATCTTCATACTCTGTCCGCCAAGCACATAAGAAGGACGAACCAATAACGGGAAACCCAATGTACGCGACAGTTCCACTGCCTGTTCAGCATCTTCTATCACTGCAAACTTAGGATAAGGGATATTATTTTCTTTGAGGAGATTGGAGAAACGACCTCTGTCTTCCGCCAAATCAAGTGATTTGAAATCAGTACCGATTATTTTAATACCATACCTTTCCAGCTTCTCAGCAAGTTTTAAAGCAGTCTGTCCGCCAAGCTGAACAATAACACCTTCGGGCTTTTCGTTGAGAATAATATCATAAATATGTTCCCAAAACACAGGCTCAAAATATAATTTATCAGCCACATTAAAATCAGTGGAAACAGTTTCAGGATTACAATTAATCATTATCGTTTCGTAGCCCAATTCCTTTGCCGCAAGCACTCCGTGAACGCAACTGTAATCAAACTCTATCCCCTGCCCTATCCTATTGGGGCCACTTCCAAGTACTACAATCTTTTTCTTATCAGAAGCAATGGATTCATTTTCATCTTCGAAAGTACTGTAATAATATGGAGTCTTGGCTTCAAACTCCGCCGCACAGGTATCTACAAGTTTATAAACTCTGTTGATATCCAATTCCCTTCTCCTCTTGAACACTTCACTTTCAAGGCATCTTAGCAGATGCGCAATCTGTCTATCGGCATATCCTTTTTGTTTTGCTTCATATAATAATTCACGAGGAAGTTCCGTTAACTTATATTTAGAAATCTCCTCTTCAAGCAAAATCATTTCTTCTATTTGGTTCAAAAACCAAGGGTCAATGCGGGTTAGCTTTTGAATTGTTTTTATTGATATGCCCAATTTCAATGAATCATATATGTGAAATAACCTGTTCCAGCTAGGGCGTTCAAGGCTTTTTAATAATTCATCCTGATTCTTTACTTCTCTTCCATCAGCCCCTAATCCATTGCGTTTTATTTCCAATGATTGACAAGCTTTTTGCAACGCCTCCTGAAAGCAACGACCTATTCCCATTACTTCTCCAACCGATTTCATCTGGAAACCCAACTCACGATTAGCACCTTTAAATTTATCAAAGTTCCAACGAGGAATTTTTACAATCACATAATCCAAAGTAGGCTCAAAGTAAGCAGAAGTGGACTTTGTAATCTGGTTTTCCAGTTCATCAAGATTAAAACCAATAGCTAATTTAGAAGCTATCTTGGCAATAGGATAACCCGTAGCTTTGCTCGCCAATGCTGACGAGCGCGAAACACGCGGATTAATTTCAATGGCAATAATATCTTCCGAATCATCAGGATTAACAGCAAACTGCACGTTACAACCACCAGCAAAATTCCCGATACTGCGCATCATCTTTATTGCAAGCGTTCTCATCTTTTGGTATGTACTATCTGATAAAGTCATAGCCGGCGCAACAGTAATACTGTCGCCGGTATGCACGCCCATCGGGTCAAAGTTTTCAATAGAACAAATAATAGCTACGTTATCATTGCTGTCGCGAAGCAATTCAAGTTCAAATTCTTTCCATCCAAGCACTGCTTTATCAATCAACACTTCGTGAATAGGCGAAGTATGCAATCCTCTATCTAATAATTTATCAAAATCTTCTTTATGATAAACCACACTGCCACCACTACCTCCAAGCGTAAACGAAGGACGAATAACTAATGGGAAACCAAACTTCTGCGCTATTTCTTTTCCTTCTAAAAATGAACGTGCTATATGTGAAGGTGCCATTCCCACACCAATGGATTCCATACGTTGACGAAATTTATCTCTGTCTTCTGTTACCTCTATTGCTTGAATATCTACACCAATCATTCGGATATTATACTTTTTCCAGATGCCCATTTCATCACATTTCATTGCAAGGTTAAGAGCAGTTTGTCCGCCCATGGTAGGCAATACAGCATCAATATCTTTATTTTCTTCTAATATTTTAATGATGGATTTTACTTCGAGAGGAAGCAGGTATACATTTTCGGCAGTTACCTTATCCGTCATAATGGTAGCCGGATTGGAGTTGATAAGCGTAACTTTAATGCCTTCTTCTTTGAGAGAGCGCGCAGCCTGCGAACCGCTATAATCAAATTCGCATGCCTGACCAATGATGATGGGCCCGCTACCGATTATTAATACTGACTTTATGGAATTATCTCTGGGCATTTATTTTTTTAGTTTGAAGATTTGATAATGTGTCTATTTGATAATGTTGTGCGAAAGTATTGTTTAAAGTTCTTTGTGTTTATTAATTTTATTAATGTTTTTCAACATAAATGGCAAAAAAAATGCTTCTCTTTAGGAGAAGCATTCTTATAATAGATTTTACAATCAATTTTATTTATGAGTTTTTTCGTCAGAAACAGTTAATTTTTTTCTTCCTTTAGCTCTGCGGGAAGCTAATACTCTGCGACCATTTGCAGATGCCATTCTTTCACGGAAGCCGTGTTTGTTTTTTCTTTTCTTTGTTGACGGTTGGTACGTACGTAATGCTTTCATACTTTTTTATTATTTATGTTCTTTATTTAAGAACTTATTACTATTCTTTTTTACTTTTCGGAGCGCAAAGATAGAAAGATTTTTAATACTGCAAGTTTTTATTGAGAAAAAAGATTTTAAACTACTGCACCACTATTTTCAGTGAAGATGATACAATCTTCATTGAAGATGGTAGATGTTTCAGTGAAAAAGGTACAACCTTCATTGAAGATGATGGATGTTTCATTGAAGATGCTTTTACTCTTAATTTTTACTTCCCTACCTTATTCTTTGTTTTTGATTCAAAGGACTTTTTATTTTTATAAGAATTTGAAGAACAAGACTTCAATACATCCTCTATTTTAATTGGTTCTGAACTCAGGTATCCTCCCTCTCCATAAGGCGTATAAACCACATAAGTTCCGCCATTTTTCACAGGAATAATTCTTGAAGTTTCGCCAGTGTTCCAATAATAAGAATCCTGGTAAGGTCCGGCATCCAGATATTTTACACCTGCCGAATCGAAACAATTAATCACGGAACGATGCAGCCTAAATGGCAGAGCAGAATACTGTATCACCTTATATACATTGGGAACAGAGCAGCTTACTTCAAAAAGTTTTTTACCTGCAGGATTCACAATCACAAAACAAACATCTCCGCCTGACCGTACTCCGAAATTCACAAGAGTATTTCGATCTTCAAGCCGCTGTACATTACCTCGCCCAACACTGCTCATATTATTATCATAAGTATAACTCCAGACAAGTGTTGCAATTTTATTCTTCTCATCAAGTTCAAATTCCAACGCTCTTGCGCCATGTGTTTTTACATTTTGTCCGTTATCAAATAAGGTAAAATGTCCGTTGGAAAGCCTCCTGATATTGTGCTGTCCGTAGAATGGCAAGGAGAAGTTTACAAACTTAAACTCATTTTTCTTTCCACCTAATCGCCACATTATAGAGCCGTCCTTCCTGTTAATTTTGGTGATTTCACTAAGGTTACGGGATGATAAAAGAAAGTTTCCATCAGAATCAAGTTCAATCGCATTACTATGCGTCCATTCCTGAATTGCATCATTATTGAGTAAAAAAGAATCTGCATCGCTGATTGCAAAGTGGTCTTTAGCATGCCATTCAAATACTAAATTATGTTTTTCATCCAACTCCTGAATCACAGCGGCATTCAAAACGGCAGTGTCTTTACTTCCTTTTTTATTCCAACCCTGATATTTTGTTTTATCAATTCTGATGTCTTCGCCACCAAGTAATAATAAATGGTTGTCAGGCAAAATCAAAGCATCATGTTTATCATTCCTGATATTATTTTGGCAGGCAAACACATCATCAACATGGAAATTACTATCCAGCAGACAGGAATATTTTGGAGTATCGAAAAGCATTTTACCTTCCTTTTCCAAGGTAAAAAACAATGCCTGATCTCTTAATGAATTATAATAAACAACATTTGCATCCTTGTCAAGAATGAGGATATTGTCGTTGGCAGCCAAAAAATAATAGCCTTCAATTGCAGAATTGCCATACCTGTTAGTCTTAAATACAGGCAGATGCTGTGCTGTTGCTGAAACAAAAAAGTAAAAAACAAAAACCGTTAAAAGGTATTTCATTATTAACTCGGCAAGCCTTATTTCAGCTTGTCATAATACGCTTTTATAGGTTTGAATGGTCCATATTTATGCTGTCTTAAAGGAAATGAATCCAGAAAAGGTCCGGCAGGAAAATCAATGGGTTTGGATTTTAAATCAGGACAATCATTAGCCAGAGGACGGTATGGTCGCGGATGAATGGAATCGCAATCAATAAAAGCAACCACATCAAAAGCCTCTTCATCTGTGAGTTGCGGAGCAGTTCTTTTATCAAGATAAGGCATACTCCATTTCACAAATCTCGCTTCTCTTATGATACGATGCGCGCTGCTGCCTGCTGCAAAGCTCTGCATTCCCCATAATGGAGGATATATGTACGTGGATTTATCCGGTGTCAATAAACCTTCTCCATCTGCCTGATGACACGTTATACATTTTTTATTGTATATATTCTTGCCATTTTCAACACTGGCGGCTCTATCCAATAATTTAATTTCTCCCAGATGAAGACTGTCGTCTTTATAACTCACTGCTTTTCCTTCGCAAAGCCAACGGAAATAAGAAACTATTGCTCTCATTTCTCTTGAATCATAAGGCAATATCTTTCCGTTCATTGGCCTCTCAAAACAGTTGTTAATACGGTCTTCTATCGTCAGCACCATTCCTTCCCTTGCCCTGTATTGTGGATATTTTAAATATGTTTCCAGAAAGCTGCTGCTGAAAGGCCTGGTACCTGCATCCAAATGGCAATTCCTGCAATTCATTTTATTGCCGCATAATTTCATCACCACTCCATCCGGGCCAAGATAATGGGCTGTATGAAGAATCAAATCCCGTCCGTATAATATCTCTGCACCTGTTTTATCTTTAGGGATTTTTAAAGTATCAGGTAATATTATTGAATCTTTTTGTGAAGTCAATTTCGGCTTTGTGCCAGAGGAACATCCTACAGAGCCTATAAAGCTGATAAAAACAAAAAGGACAGAATAAATAAAAAATTTAACGTAAATTGATTTCATGATTTTTTTCTATTTTATTTAACAAAACTAATCTTTTAATGTTAAGGAATTGTTATACATGTTAATTATTTTTATCTCCGGCACCATTTGATTTTTTATTCCTTCCTTTAAAGGACTTTAAATTGCATGGTTTTAAAATATCTGAAACGATATATTTTTCAGAGCTGATGTTTCCGCCTGCACCTCCGTAAGGAACAAAAACAGAATAACTGCCGGAACTTTTTAAGGCAATAATTCTAGTCGAATCTCCTGTATTCCATTTGTATGAATTATACCCTGATCCGGCATCCAGATATTTCACACCTGCCGAATCAAAACAACTTATAACAGGACGATGCAATTGAAATGGAAGCGAAGGATAATTGATTACCTTAAAATTATTTGGATGAAAATAATCAGCCTGAAATTTTTTTGTTCCTGATGAATCGACTACTACAAAACATAAATCAGCGCCTGAAGTAATACCGTAACTTATCAGCGTATTTCCATCCGGCAATCTTTGTACACTCCCTCTGGATGTACTGGTTACATTAGGGTCGAAAGTATAACTCCATTTCAAAGTTGCGGTTTTTTTTACTTCATCCAGTTCAAATTCCAAAGCTCTTGCGCCATGTTTTACGGTGTTTTCACCATTATCCAGTAAAGTAAAATGCCCATTTGCTATTCTCCTGATATTATGCTGTCCGTAAAAAGGAACAGTATAATTCACCAGCTTGAATTCGTTGCATATTCCGCCAAGCCGCCACATAACAGAACCATCCAAATGATTTATTTTTGTTATCTCATCGAAATTGCGTGACGACATAATATAATTTCCATCCGCATCAATTGTTAGTGCATTACTGTGAGTCCACTGTGGAGGAGAAAAATGAATATCAAAAAAAGAATCCGCTTCTACAAATGCGAAATGATCTTTCGCGTGCCATTCCCATACTACATTACGTTGGGCATCCTGCTCCTGAAGAACAGAAACAACAACTCCTGTGGTGTCGTTGCTGCATTTCTTTTTCCATTCGGGAAATACTTTTAAATCAATCTTCACTTTTTCACTGCCCATCAAAACCAGATGTCCATTAGGCAATATCAACCTGTCGTGCGGGTCATAACGGACACCATTTTTGCAGGAAAAAGAATCTATTACATGGAATGTACTATCCATAACATTCAATCCTTCTTTGTTTGAGAAATACATCTTCGCGTTCTTCTCTAATGTAAAATCCAAAACTTCTTTAACCGGCTTGTAGTAAACAATATTTACATCTTTATCCAGTACAATCATATTATCTTTTGAAGTCATGAAATAATATCCTTTAAGAATATAAGAACTATCATATCGAATGACCTTAAATGAAGGCAGGTTTTGTGAATAAATCGAAATTGAAATGAATAGGACAAATGAAAATAAGAGGCTCTTCATTAAATTATTTTAAAATATTGTAAAGAAAAATAAGTGATTCACAACTCTGCAAAAATAGGGTAAATAAGATGAATTAACAAGCATAATCAAAAGCTTTTAAACAGTAAATCACAATTCTAAATCACTTGAATTTCTTTTTTTTTGAATATAGAATTATAAGTAACAACTATTTTTTCAGCTCTTTGTTTTTATTTCGTATCGATGATGACTTTAAACCACAAGGTTTGGTAAGATCAGTTACAACATATTTTTCTGAACTGATGAATCCTCCATCACCGCATGGTACATAAACTAAATAATTACCAGCTTTTGTTAGTGTTATTACTCTCGTTGTTTCACCTGAATTCCATTTATATGAAAGGTGTCCTGAGCCAGCATCCAAATATTTAACACCTGCGGAATCAAAACAGTTTATCGTCGGACGATGTAATTTAAAAGGAAGATCAGGATAATTAGTTAAGCGATAGGCAGAAGGTCCGTTCACCTGAAACAGTTTTTTCCCTTCCGAATTTACAATTACAAAACAAATGGAATCGCCTTTAGTAACGCCGAAAGACACGAGTGTATTTCCACTGGTTAATCGCTGAACATTTCCTCTCGCCTTACTCTTCATCTTCGAATCATAAGAGGAACTCCATTTTAATATTGCTGTTTTGTTAGTTTCATCCAAATCAAATTCCATGGCTCTGGCACCATGCGGCACTTTATAATCACCATTATCTAAAAGTGTAATATGTCCATTGGCAATTCTTTTAATATCATGTTGCCCATAAAAAGGTGTCGGACAATTCACAAACTTAAACTCATTTTGTTTGCCTCCAAGTCTCCACATAACAGCACCTGTTGTTCTGTTTATTTTTGTTATTTCACATAAATTGCGGGACGATAATAAAATGTTCCCATCAGTATCCAAAGCAAAAGAATTACAATGAGTCCATGCAGGAATTTTATCTACATTAACATAAAATGTATCTGCATCACTCAATTTGAAATGATCTTTGGCATGCCATTCGAAGCTGACATTTCGTTGTGCATCCTGTTCCTGAAGTACAGCGTATTGAACAGATATAGAATCCTTTTTCCAGCTTTGTTGCAACTCAGGATAATTCTTTAAATCATAATTCAAATTTTCAGTCCCCAATAAAAGTATATGGCCATTTGGCATAAACAACTTGTCGTGCGGATCAAGCTGCATACCGTTTTTACTTACAATAGTATCTCTAATTTGAAACGTACTATCCATAGCTAATATAGCGTTGAAAGTAGAAAAATACATTTTCCCATTGGGTTCCATAATAAAATCAAAATCGAACTTCCCTTGTTTATAATAAACAATTTGAGCATCCTTATCCATTATTATTAAGTTACCATTTGTAACAAAGAAATAGTATCCGTCGGATGAAGAAGTCTCTTGTTTTACAACTTTATAAACAGGTAGTTGTTGTGCAAAAAAAGAATTTGAAACAAAAACTAAATTAAAATAAATTAAGAGCACCTTCATAAAAACAATTTATTAAGCTGAAACTTTTGAGTAAAAGGATTTTTTTTTGCAACTCTACAAAAATAGAGTAAATAAAGCAATTAGCAAGTTTTATTACCGATAAGATTTAGATATATAAATCAAACCTGTGTTCAATATAGAATTTAAAAACAAACAACCCGTAATTGAAAAACAGTATATTTGTCCGACATGTTACAACTTAAACAACTGATATGAAAGAAGGAATTAAATTATTTCTCTTTTAATTATAATATAAGCAATGACAAAAAATAAAAAAGAGCAACTGAATAATGCCAAAGTTAAAACGAAAACTACTTTGCGTGTATGGCTTATTGCTTTCTCCATTGCAATTATTACCTTTATTGTGTTTTCCCAGTCTCTAAAATGTGGATTTACTAATTATGATGATGAAAAATTCATTGTCCATAACCCTTTGGTAACAGGCAAATCAATAGAATTTAAAAAAATATTTACTTCAGTTGTTGTTGAAAATGATTACTATCCCATAACTATTCTTTCATTTGCTTTCAATTATCAATTTGGTAAACTCAATCCTTTCGGGTATCATCTTTGTAATGTACTATTACATGTATTCAATACTTTGCTTGTTTTTTTCTTTATTTTAAACATAACAAAGCATAATATATTAATGGCATTAATTGTTGCTCTGTTCTTTGGTATTCATCCTATGCACGTTGAATCGGTTACATGGTTGACGGAACGGAAAGATGTTCTTTTTATGTTCTTTTTCCTGTTTGGGCTTTTAACTTATTTACGTTTTAAGGAATCGAAAAAAATTATGTTGTATATTGTTACAAGCATTTTATTTATCCTTTCGTGCTTGTCAAAAGGAACAGCAGTGGTATTCCCTGCTATTTTAATATTGACTGATTATTTATTAAACAAGAAACTCGATAAGAAGATTTTTATTGAGAAAATTCCATTCTTTCTTATTTCTATAACATTTATTATTATAACGTATTTAATTCATAAAAATGTTATGGAAAAAACCTTGGTTGAACAAAAGCCTATTATGGAACGCCTTATGTTTGCTTCCTACGATTTTTTTTGGTATATATATAAGCTGATAATACCAGATAATCTTTCTGTTTTTTACCCTTACCCTAAAGAAAATGAACTACCAATTATTTATTATCTCGCACCATATTTATTGTTATGTCTTATTGTTATTATTTATTTGTTGTTTAGAAAAGATAAAAACATTTTATACGGAATTCTATTTTATTTTATTTCTATTGTATTAATGCTTCAGTTGATACCTACCGGCAGTGGTGATTTTAATATGGCCGACAGATATAATTATCTCCCTTCAATTGGGTTATTATTTATAGTGGCTCATCTTTTAAATTTAGCTTGGCAAAAATGGAAAAGCTTTAGATATTATGTAATCGGATTAATTACAATAGCTGCAATTCTGTTTAGTTTTCAAACTTACTCGCGTACCAAAGTGTGGCAAAATACGGAAACGTTATGGACTGATGCCATAAATAAAAACCCGGATAAGTGTTACGTTGGATATTATAACAGAGGAAATTATTATCAATTTATGATAAATGATAATGAAAAAGCTTTTGCGGATTATAAAAAGTCAATAGAAATAGAACCCAATATGGCAGATGCACATAATAATCTTGGACAATTGTATGAAAAAAGTGAACATCTCGATTCTGCAATGAAAGAATATACTCAGGCTATTAGGATTAATCCAATTTATGAACTGGCTTATTTTAACCGCGCCAGCCTATATTTTCATAGCAAACAATATGAATTAGCTTTTGCTGATTACAATAAAATTATTTCTATGAATAAAACAAATTCAGATGTATATGCCGACTTGGGCTTAATATATCTAAATCTTCACCAATATAATTTGGCGTATGCAAAATTTACAAAAGCAATTGAATTAAATTCATCCATTGCTGGTTATTGGCTTAACCTGTCCCAATCTGAATTTTTACTCGGTAAAAAAAATGAAGCCATAAAAGATGCAACAAAAGCACAACAATTAGGCTTGCAAATAGATGCAGTTTATCTTAATGAACTTGGCATAAAATAATATTTATGTGACAAAATAATAACGAAAAAATTTCATACTCCCAAAACAAAAGTCAGGAGTTTGTTAATTTCAAAACCAAAAATTGATGTATCCGTTTGGCTTATTGCTTTCTCAATTGCAATTATTACCTTCATTGTTTTTTCTCCTTCTCTCAAATGCAGTTTCACTAATTGGATGATAGTAAGTTTATTCTTGAAAATCCTTTAGTAGCTAATAATTCCATTCAGGTAAAAAAAATATTTCCTTCTGTAGTGCCACAATCTTATTACTATTATTATCCAATTACTATTATTTCTTTAGCTTGTAATTATCATTTCAGCAAACTCGACCCTTTCGAATATCATCTTTGGAACGATTTATTTCATATTATAAATACATTGCTTGTGTTTTATTTTATTTATATGATTACAAAAAAACATACTAATGTCGTCAATTGTTGCACTCTTCTTTGGTATTCATCCTATGCATGTGGAATCCGTTACCTGGATTACTGAACGAAAAGATGTATTGTATCTGTTTTTTTTCTTTTAGGACTGATAGCATATTTACGTTTCAGAGAATCAAGAAAAAAAATATTGTATTTTGATATTATTCTGACATTAATTCTTTCCTGTTTATCAAAAGGTACAGCAATAGTATTATCATCCAAAAAGATATAACAAAGAACTTTAAAATCGTTTCTTTAATATTAAAAAGCAGGATCAAATATGAATATCAATGTTCCTTGTTCCTATTACCTTTTAATTTGGTTGAGCACGGAAGCATACTATCAGAAAGTATTAATTTTTCGGAACTGATAAAACCTCCATCCCCATAGTTTACAAAAACAGAATAGCTACCAGCTTTTGTTGCTTTAATTATTCTTGTGGTATCGCTGGTATTCCATTTATATGAACGGTAACCAGCTCCGGCATCTAAATAGTTGACACCTGCCGAATCAAAACAATCAATAACAGGGCGGTGCAATTTAAAAGGAAGAGAAGAATAATTTAAAATTCTGTAGGGATTAAAATCTTTTGGGAGAATAGTTTTATTCCCGTTATCCGGACCATTCACCTGAAAAAGTTTTTTGCCAGATGAATCAACTATCACAAACCAGACACAGCTTATAGATGGTCCTCCTAAATTTATTAGAGTATTTCCATCAGATAGCCTTTGTACATTCCCTTGCCTTCTACTAGTTATATCCTTATCAAACATATAACTCCATTCTAATTTAGCAATTTTATTTTTTTCATCTATTTCAAATTCCATTGCTCTTGCACCATGTGGTGGTGTATAGTCTCCATTATCAAACAGAGTTAAATGTCCATTCCTTAGTATTCTTATATTATGTTGTCCATAAAATGGGGTTGGGCAATTTACAAACTTAAACTCATTATGTTTGCCGCCAAGCTGCCAAATAATTGAACCATCTTTTCGATTAATTTTTATAATTTCATTAAAATTTCGTGAGGATAATAATATATTTCCATCAAAATCAAGGTCAAGAGCATTACAATGCATTGCTTCAGGACTTGGATCTCGATTAACAAAAAAGGTATCTGCTTCAATTAATGGGAAATAGGCTTTGCTATGCCATTCCATTATCACGTTGTGATGTTCATCTTGTTCCTGAATTACAGAAGCTGATATTTTTAATGTGTCGCGACCCCATTTTTTTTTCCAATCGTAATTATTTGATACATCAACCATCGCCTTTTCGTTACCAAGTAAAATTACATTGTTGTTAGACAAAATTATAACATCATGCATATCACTATGTACGCCATTTTTGCAGGAAAAAGTATCTATAATCTGAAATGTGCTATCCATTAGGTATAAATTGGAAAAATCACTGAAGTACATCTTCCCATTTTTTTCTAATGTAAAATTTTTTGCTAGTAATAATGGTTTATAATAAACAATATTTGCATCCTTGTCCATTAGTATAAGATTTTCATTTGCTGTTAAAAAAAAATATCCTTTAACAGCGGAAGTACCATACTTACTAATAGTAAGTACAGGTAATTTTTGTGCCTTGGCATAAACTGAAAAGAACAAAATAAAAAACAGGATGCGGAAATTGGTTAGAAACATTTTTTTAGTAAATGTAAATTAATTTTGATGAAAATAAATTGCTTTTTATTTTCAATTTATTTTTTAATTGTGTTTAAATTATATTTATTCTTATGGGAATCAGGTTTATTATTACAAGATTTTGATAACCCTACTAAAATTAATTTTTCGGAACTGATAAAACCTCCATCCCCGTAGTTTACAAAAACAGAATAGCTACCATCTTTTGTTGCTTTAATTATTCTGGTGGTATCGCCGGTATTCCATTTATAAGATTTGTAACCTGCTCCGGCATCTAAATAGTTGACACCTGCCGAATCGAAACAATCAATAACAGGGCGGTGTAATTTAAAAGGAAGAGAAGAATAATTGGTTACTCTATAAACATCAAGAGTTCCATTTACCTGCATTATTTTTGAACCTTTAGGGTTTACAATTACAAAGCAAACATTATTCTTTGTTGGCGCACCGTAACCTATAAGTGTATTTTCATCAGGTAACCGCTGAACATTTCCTCGCCCTTTGCTGCTCATTGCTGAATCATAAATATAGCTCCATTTAAGAGTAGCAATTTTGTTTTTTTCGTCCAATTCAAATTCCAAAGCTCTGGCACCATGACTAACCACGTTCTGACCATTATCAAACAAAGTAAAATGACCGTTAGCAATTCTTTTTATATCATGCTGCCCATAAAAGGGTTCCGTCCAATTTACAAATTTGAATTCGTTGTTTTTGCCCCCAAGTCTCCAGATTACAGAACCATCCTTTCGATTGATATTTTTTATCTCATTTAAGTTTCGCGATGATAATAATATATTGCCATCTGCGTCCAATTCAAGAGCATTACTATGTGTCCAATTCGGTTGATTATAACGTTTATCATAAAAAGGATCTGAATCACCAGGCTGAAAATAATTTTTTGCATGCCACTCAAATACCACATTATGCTGCATATCCTGTTCCTGAATTACAGCAGTTAATAAACAAATGGAGTCGTATTTCCATCTCTTATTCAATTCAGGATTGTTTTTTATATCCACTGTTACATTTTCATTGCCAAGTAAAAGAATATGTCCACTGGGCAAAATTAATCCTTCATGCTCGTCATTCAGATAGCCTTTACATGCAAAAGAATCAACTACATTGAAAGTACTGTCCATTAGATAAACATTATTTTTAGTAGTGAAAAGCATTTTATTATTGTGCTCCAATGAAAAAACCAATGCTGTCTGAACAGGCTTATAATAAACAAGATTTATGTTTTTATCATATATTATAAGGAAATTGTTTGCAGTAAAAAAATAATATCCTTTAATCTCTGTGCTGTCATATCGGGTTAGTTTAAAAACAGGTAACTCCTGTTGTGCGCAAAGGGAAACGGATGTATACAAAATAATAGAAAGGAAAATTGTTTTAAGCATTAATTATTTTTTGATAATTATGAAAGCCCTAAAATAAAGTTGGGGCTAATAATCTGCAAAAGTATTGAAATAATACCAATCGTAATATTCAATCTACTTGATAACATTAAAAATATTATATTTGCCTACCCTGTTTTCCTTTATCACGTTAAATTTAACAATTCCGGATAACATGCTTTTATTTTTTTAATTAATTCTTTATAGTTTCTCATTCAATGAAAAAAAATAAAAAGCAACAAATACATAATCACAACGTAAAAAACAAAACTTCCTTTCCCGCAAAAAAGAATGTTGGTACACTTGTTTGGATTATAGCATTCGCTATTGCTCTTATTACTTTTATTGTCTTCTCGCCTTCGCTAAAATGTGGATTTACTAATTTCGATGATGATAAATATATTACGCAAAATCCGTTGGTAGTAAATAATTCAATCGATTTAAAAAAAATATTTACAACTGTAGTTACAAAAAACGACTACTACCCAATTACTATGATTTCATTCGCTTGTAATTATCAAATAGGCAAACTCAACCCTTTTGGATATCATCTCTTTAATTTATTACTACATATTTTTAATACATTACTTGTATTTATGCTCATTTATATAATTACAAAACGTAATTTAATAATGGCATCCATTGTCTCTCTTTTTTTCGGTATTCATCCTATGCATGTGGAATCCGTTACCTGGCTTACGGAACGAAAAGATGTGCTGTTTATGTTCTTTTTTTTAATCGGCATGATAACTTATTTGCGTTTCAGAGAAACAAGAAAAATGTTATGGTACTTTATTACGATAATATTATTTATTCTTTCCTGTTTATCAAAAGGCACGGCAGTATCTTTCCCTGCTGTATTATTATTGCTTGATTACTTATTGGAAAATAAACTCAATAAAAAAATGTTCATTGAAAAAATTCCTTTCTTCCTCATTGGCATTACATTCCTTTTCATTACTTATTGGCTTCACATCACAGGAACAATGCGTTTTGATGTCGATAACCGAACAATTATTCAAAAAGTTATGTATGCTTCTTATGATGCATTATGGTATATCGTAAAATTTATTGTTCCTGCTAATCTCTCTGTTTTTTATACATCTCCAAAATTAAATGAACTTCCTTTTTTATTCTATCTTGCTCCCTTTATTTTTATGTGTATTTTAGTAATTGTTTACTTATATTTAAGAAAAGAAAAGGCAATTATCTTCGGATTACTTTTTTATTTTGTTTCAGTTGTTATGATGCTTCAATTTGTTTATAGTGGTGGTAACGCATTTATTGTTGCCGACCGATATAACTATCTTCCTTCCGTAGGATTGATATTTGTTATAGCTTATTTAATAAATAAAACGTTGCAAAAGAGAAACAATTACAAGTACACTGTTATTGGTTTAACTGCAATCTACATAGTAGTTTTCAGTTGTCAAACCTATGCCCGTACCAAGGTGTGGCAAACAAGTGAAACATTATGGAATGATGCTATTAATAAAGATCCCGAAGGTTGTTTTTATGGATATACCAACAGAGGTATTTATTATCAGTTTGAAAAAAATGATTACAGTAATGCAATGCACGATTACAATAAGGCATTAGCAATAAATCCGAATCATACTCCCGCCTATAATAACAGAGGATTAATTTATTATTATCAGGGTAAACAGGAGCTTGCACTCAATGATTTTAATCGTGCCATAGAATTAAACCCAAACAGTGAAATAGCATATTGCAACCGTGGGTTGGTATATGAAAAAAAAGGACAACAAGACTTGGCAATGGAAGAATATAATAGAATTATAAAATTATATCCAAAGTATTATCTTGGTTATTATAATCGTGGAAGTCTTTATTTAAATAATAAACAATTTGAACTTGCATTGGAGGATTTCAAAAAAACAACGGCTCTAAACCCTAGTTATTCCTATGCTTATGGGAACAAGGGTGCAATATATATGTATCGTAAGCATAATGACTCCGCTATTGTGGAATTTACTAAAGCTATTGAATTTAATGGATTGATTGCTGGCTATTGGTTTAACCGTTCCGCTGCAGAAAAGATACTTGGTAAAAGAAAAGAAGCAATATCAGATGTTCTAAAAGCTCAGCAATTAGGCATTCGAATAGATATAAATTATTTGAAGGAGTTAGGAATACATTAAGAATTGGCAATGAATAAAAGTAAACAACATCAAATTTCTAACAGCAAAACATTACATAAAACCAAAGTTGGTTCGTCAGTTTGGCTGGTCGCTTTCTCCATTGCAATTATCACCTTTATTGTGTTTTCCCCGTCTCTAAAATGTGGATTTACTAATTATGATGATGAAAAATTTATTGTACATAACCATTTAATAACTAATAAAACTT
>CAIQBY010000266.1 GCA_903870175.1 uncultured Bacteroidota bacterium | reverse complement strand
CAGGCATCTACACTCATTATTCGTGCTATGGCATTGGGCGAAGTAACGCTCAGAGACTGGTGGAGAATAATGAAAAGAGAAATATTTTCGGGCTTGTTTCTGGGCTTTGTATTAGGCGGAATAGGGTTTATAAGGGTACTCACCTGGACTTTATTTACACCGATTTACGGACCGCATTATTTTTTAATTGCCTTGGTTGTTGGCTTTGCACTTATAGGAGTAGTGCTGTGGGGAACATTATCCGGCTCCATGCTTCCGCTGATACTTAAACGTGCCGGAGCCGACCCTGCCACTTCTTCGGCTCCATTTGTAGCTACGCTTGTGGATGTTACCGGATTAATAATTTATTTTTCGGTGGCTGTGCTTATACTTAAAGGAATAATGCTTTAATAGCGGACTTCTTAAAAAATTGGAACGCAGATGACGCTGATTTAGCAGATTTAAAATGATTTTTTAATCATATTTTATAATAAACAATCAGCGTCATCTGCGTTCCATCAACTAAAAAATTACCCCAATAAATCAGGTAAAACTATATTAATGAATAGTATCAGCTAATACAGCCCTGGTTTCGTCTACCCATTTTAAAAGAATTCCTTTTTCTTCGGGAGATAATTTTGCTTCACTGTGAATTAAAGTGTAAGAATATATTGGCATTTCATCATCTTCCAGTTGTTCTTTTATTTCTTTCATTTTTCTTAGCTTCCGCTTTAATTTATAGGTATTGAATTCAGAAAAATTTATCTCCTCTTTTCCTTCGTTTACATGATGGTTCAGCCACCAGCCGATAGGTTGAATATTTACGTACCAGGGATAATGTGTGTAATTGGAATGACAGTCGTAACACGAAGTTTGCAGTATGTTTCTTACTTCGCTGGAAGCTGCAATACTTTTAGATTCATCAGTGGTGCCAAGGTTTTTGGAAGGTCTGATAAACTGCATTAAAACAAAAATGATAATTAAAACAAAAAATAATTTTCTTCTTAAACTCATACAATCCGATTGGTTAAAATATTTAAATTTCTATTTTGAAAGACTTTTTTATCGGGTTAAATGTAGATAAAATAAAAAATATAGCGTAAATAATTTAGACGTATTAAAGATTAAGACGTGTTAATAAATCGTAGTTGCTGATTCAACTAAAGCATTTCAAAACTAAATTGATTGAAAAAGATAATTGGTTCATTGGTTTATTAGCCATAGGTCATTAGTTATTGGTTTATTTGTCTGTGTAATAAAAAAGCCTCGAATTTCTTCGAGGCTTTTTAGAATTTCGAGATTAGAATTTAGAATTTATGCAACTACTACGCTGTCAGCTATCCAAGTACTTGCAACATTATCAGCTATGGAACGTCCCTGAGCTATAATGCTTGCTCCTGACTCCAAACCTTCTATTGTCTGATTGGCTACTCCGCCTGATAACAAAGGAATCCAGGTTACACCTGCATCTATACTGTATCTCCACTCGTAAGTGGTAAGGCCTTTTTCGGCTTTCACTTTTTTCATTTTAAGAGATACTACACCTATAGCACCTTTTTTATTGGTAGCTGCAAACGGTGCTTTTACTTTTACTCCGTTTACTTTTACCCCAAATCCCATTGCCTGAATAATGGCAATTGCAGTGGCAAAGTCTCCTGCACGATTGGCAAGCGATTGTGTAAACGCAAGCCAGTCGTATACATCATTTTTAATAGCAACTAATTTAATGTCCCTATCGGCTGCCAAGCCTACAGTTCTTGTTTTTACCAACGATTCAGCTGTAAGCAATATGTCGGCATCCTTTCCCAACGTGTCAGGGTCAGGTGTTATCGTACCGAAATAAGTCGGATTGGCTTTCGCATTAATTACCTTTGATTTAACATCAATAATTAAATTAGGAATTTTTCTTGGTTCTTTCCAAACTGCTGTAGGGCGTTTTTGTTTTGACATGTTTTGTT
>CAIQBY010000265.1 GCA_903870175.1 uncultured Bacteroidota bacterium | reverse complement strand
CATTGTTCAGATACAATCCATTGAAAGCAAAAGGGGAACGTTTTTCTCTTGACAGTAAAGAATCAACATTGGATTTAAAAGAATTTTTATACAGCGAAACCCGTTTCAGCTCACTTGTTCGTCAGAATGCCGAACATGCAGCCGACTTGCTTGTAAGTGCAGAAACAGGTGTTGCAAAACGTTGGGAGCGTTTGCTAGCTCTGAAAGATTTATAGGGAATCTTTTTAATAACTAAAAAAACTCCGAGCATTGCTGTTCGGAGTTTTTTTGTTTAGGATTAATATTCCAATGGCTCTCGGCTTGTATGGCGTATTCTTAAAATATAAACAATATCGTTTTCTATCAAATAAGAAATCCGATAACTATATATTACAAAAGCGCGAAAATTACCAGTATTGTTTTTCTTAAAACGGTCTGGAGGGTGTTTTGTTGGAAAGATAATTAATGATTCTATTTCATCTAAAATAGCATTACCTACTATTGATAGAGCTTTTTCAGATTCTTTTTCAAGATATTCTAAAATTTCGTAAAAATGAATAGTAGCTTCATTTCTCCATTCTACTTTTATTTTCTTTTTAGCCATTTTTTACTATTATTCACTACTTCTTCATGGCTTGTAGTTTTTCCTTCTCTTATTTCTTTTACAGCTAATTCTATTTCTTTATTGTATTGCTCTATGCTTATACGTTTTTCTTTTGTGTCAATATGCAGAATACTTTTCACCATATCCAATACCAATGTTTGTTGACTCGCAGATAATAATGGCAAATATGTGATTAACTCTTTTTTTACTGTTGTTGTGCTCATAATAGTATATGTTTTATTTCTTGTAAAGATACTCCTTTTTCTCCTCTCTAATAAAAATAAAAAAACTCCGAACATTGCTGTAAGGAGTTTTTTAATTCTTAATTCTATATTTTTTAATTGTTCATTATTTTATCGTCAATCATTTTCTTTTTTAATTCGGCGCGCAATACTCTAACAACTACTTCTTCATTTACCTCATCCTCTATTCTTTTTTTTTCTTTAAATATTCCAGATATTATTCGTTCGTCTTTCATTGAAATAAATTCAGAATATGCCCCTTTATCTGCGAAAAACTTATTGAAATAATCTTCATGTTTTTCTTGAACATTAACCTCAAATAGCACGGGTTTCTGATTGCATTCGCTTTTCCCTTTTAATATTCCTTTAAATAGAACATCTCTAACCGCATTTTTTTTAGCCTGTTCTACAGCATCTAATCTATTTCTTCCAATTCCCCATGTTCTTAAAGTTTGAGAACCGTCTAATTCTACTCCCAGGCACTCTGTTTCATAGTTATAATACCCTGCAGTTTTCTTTTGTTGTTTTAGTTTGCAGCTGGTTAAGACGCTGATAATAAAGATTGACATTATAATTTTATTTTTCATGTTTATTATTTTAAATATTAATGCTTTCTTTTAATAATAGCAAGCGGTTTCAAAATGAATGAAGCATTCTTTTTTGAAACCGCAGACTAATTAGATTTTAATTTTTACCACCAACCTCTTACATTATAAGTAACTGTTTT
>CAIQBY010000264.1 GCA_903870175.1 uncultured Bacteroidota bacterium | reverse complement strand
TATGTATTATAAAAGAATGGACCACCCGAAATAGTGCAGGCACCCATTGCTATCACATATTTAGGGTCTGGCATCTGGTCGTATAATCGTTTAAGTACAGGAGCCATTTTCATGGTGATGGTACCTGATACTATTATTAAGTCGGCTTGACGAGGTGTAGCACGCATTACTTCAAAGCCGAATCGCGACCAGTCGTACTTTGCATTTACGGTCTGCATCATTTCGATGGCGCAGCAGCTGGTACCGAAAGCAAGGGGCCATAACGAATTGGAACGTGCCCAGTTTATTATATCATCCAGCTTCGATACTACAAATCCTCCATCGGGTGTTTCGTGTATCTGTCCCGGAAACTCCATTTTGTTTTCTACATCCATTTCAGCGCTCCTTTCCTAAAGGCATATAGTAAGCCCATAAATAAAATAAACATAAATACCAGAATTTCATAAAACGCAAGCATCCCAATATCTTTAACAACAACCGCCCAGGGATACATAAATACAAGCTCGACATCGAACACTAAAAATATCAATGCGAACAAATAATAACCTACATTAAATTGTACAAACGAAGTTCCTGTGGTAGGAATTCCACATTCGTATGTTTCTCCTTTTTGCGGATTATAAGATGTTTTGGCAATAAGTTTCGAGATGAGTATTCCGCCCGCTGCGAATGCAACTCCGCAGATTAATAAAAGTATAAGTGAAACTGCTCCCATGATTTCTTCTGATTAATAATTGTTCAAATATACGTTTTTTTTAACTCGTCAAAAGTATTTCTGTTTTGGCTATCAAACTATGACTAATATCAGCAAAAGAATTAATAAATTGTAATCCGTATATAATAATATAGATTCGTTGTTGTCGGGGTAAATATTGACCCTCTTAAAAAATAAAAGTATTTATTATTTCGTTCACTTCCGAAGTATGATTCTTCCTGACTGCGCAGTTCAGACAATAATAATAATATTTCTCAAATCCATTTTATGATTAATATCATTTAGGAACTGATAATTGTCATAGAATGTTTTCATAATTAGTAAGTCCTTTACACCGTAATTTAAAACTTAAATATTATGGCTATTATAATCACTGAAGAATGTATTAATTGCGGGGCTTGTGAACCTGAATGTCCAAATGGAGCAATTTATGAAAATGGCGGAGAATGGAGATTTTCTGACAAAACAGGTATTACAGGAACCTTTACTTCGAAAAGCGGAATCACTTCCGGAGCAGATGATGAGCACTCTGCAGTATCAAACGACTATTATTATATAGTACCTGATAAATGTACTGAGTGTGTTGGCTTTCATGATGAACCACAATGTGCATCTGTTTGTCCCGTTGACTGCTGTGTACCTGATACCGATAATGTAGAATCAAAAGATGATTTGCTTGCAAAGAAAACAAGTTTGCATCCTTAGAAAATTATGTGCTGAGGTGCTGACGTTTTTTATGTCAGGCGTCTCAACAGCAATTGTAGAAAATAAATATTTAAAATGGAAACGTTAAAAAACGAAGTAAGTCAAAAGGCAAATGTGATAGAGTCGGAAAGCATGGTAGTTCGCTTTTCGGGGGATTCGGGAGATGGAATGCAATTGACAGGGATGCAATTTACTGATACCGCCGCAATGTTAGGCAATGATTTAAGTACCTTCCCTGATTATCCTTCTGAAATAAGAGCCCCGATTGGAACAATAGCAGGAGTTTCAGGATTTCAGGTAAACTTTGGAAGCAAGGAAATATTTACTCCCGGCGATATGTATGATGTACTTGTGGCAATGAATGCCGCAGCATTAAAAGTAGATTTGCCAAGATTAAAACAAGGCGGAGTAATTATTGCAAATAGTGCAGGCTTTGATAAAAAAAATCTTGGACTTGCCAATTATCCGGCTGATGTAAATCCTCTGGAGGATGACAGTCTTGATAATTATATTGTTCATAAAATGGACATTACCAAACTTACCAAAAACTGTCTTGCTGATTCAGGATTGGGAAACAAAGAAGTGGAGCGTTCTAAAAACATGTTTGTTCTTGGATTGCTTTTCTGGATGTTTGATAAGTCAATGGATTCAACAATTAAATTCATTAACGAAAAATTTGCAAAGAAACCGGACATCGCAAATGCGAATATTAAAACATTAAATGCCGGTTGGGATTATGGCGAAAACACTGAAATATTCAACACACGCTTTAAAGTAAATGCAGCTAAATTGCCAACTGGTATTTATAGAAACATAACAGGAAATCATGCTACTGCAATAGGATTGATAGCGGCGGCAGAAAAATCGGGATTGCCTTTATTTCTTGGCTCCTACCCTATAACTCCTGCTACAGATATATTGCACGAGTTGTCAAAATATAAATCAAACGGTATAAAAACATTTCAGGCAGAAGATGAAATTGCAGGTGTATGTTCCGCTATCGGTGCATCCTACACAGGTAATCTTGCAATAACCACTACTTCAGGACCGGGAATGGCATTGAAAACTGAAGCTATCGGATTGGCAACAATTCTTGAAATTCCTTTGGTAATCATCAATGTTCAGCGTGGCGGGCCTTCTACAGGGTTGCCAACAAAAACAGAACAGGCAGATTTATTAATGGCAATGTATGGTCGTCACGGCGAATCATCCATTCCGGTGATAGCTGCATCTTCGCCTTCCGATTGTTTTAATGCTGCGTACGAAGCATGCCGCATTGCTGTGGAACACATGACTCCTGTAGTATTGCTTACTGATGGATATATTGCTAACGGCTCAGAACCTTGGCGTTTCCCTACCGAAGATAAATTGAAACCTATTACTGTAAAATTCCTTGATAAACCGAATGGTGCAGAAGGAGCATTGTTGCCATATAAACGTGATGAAAAACTGGTTCGTCC
>CAIQBY010000263.1 GCA_903870175.1 uncultured Bacteroidota bacterium | reverse complement strand
TGATATAATTTTGTCGGGGGTTAGCATTGGCTTTGTTTTTATTGGTTTGCAAAACAAAATTACAAAACCATCTGCTAACCCTTAATTATATTACCTTTTGTTATTAACAGCCTGTATCCTTTAACTAGCAAGTTGAGTTAAATAATTGAAATGGGAAATAAAAATGATTTATATAGTTTCGATAAGCGATTATTCGATTTATGGCATTTCAAAATAACGGATAAAATGATTCATAAAGAAGATTATGAAACGATGGAATGGTTTAGTAAAAATATTAATGTTCCTTTCAGAATATATGAAGACCATTTGCAGGCAATCAATTATGAAGAAAGAGTTCATATGGTTTTTATTACTGATAATATGGATGGTTTTATAAAGCTGGAAAACTGGCCGGAGAAGAAATGGTGGGATAAATTATTTTTTGGCAATCCTGAAGATTTGAAACCGGAGATAGAACAATATGTTCTGGAAAATAACCTCGGTCACATGCGAAGGAAAGTTCAAATTAAAGACAGTTCAAATGAAAGAGTTATGTTTTCGGGCGCAGTGATTGAATTTTTTGATCATACCAATTCCCTAGGATTTAATTATAAACGCGAAGGACTTTTAAGGTTTAACACCAAGAGTGATTTCCACTCCCGCGAAAACGATTATCGTTTATATGGAAAACCATCGGATTTTAAACGACTTAAAAAATATCTTGATACTGGCTATTCCGAATTGGTGTATGGAAAAGAGGGAAGAAAAATAATGGAAAATTATTACCAGACACATTTTTTGGATACTTTCGAATACGGGAAAAGTTTTATCTGTCATACTTGGAATCGTTGATTACAGGAATAAAAAAAATAAATTAATTTCGGATGAAAATATTAAACAGCATACGTAAAGACGGATTAGATGTATATCATCTGAAAATTGAAGATAAAAAACAATTGAAGAATGACCATATAGAGTTAACTGAATTTGAAAAGAAAACGAATGTCCCTATCAGTGTTTACGAAGATAAAATTAAAATTATCAGTATAAAAAAAATGCTTCACCGGATATTGATATATGCAAGCATGGAAGTAAAGCAAATTTTGGAACAACATGGTATATTTGGTAAATACAATATTTCGTTTGGAGGTGCATATAATGAAGAAATGAAAAATGAAATTGAAGAATATGTTATTAAAAATGGTTTAAGTAAAATGAAAAGAAAAACCAGGATTAAAGCCGATGACAAAATAATAGGAACTATTGAGTTTTATGATACCATTATCACTAAAGGGTTTTATTACTCCCGTCAGGGTTTGTTAAGAGGAAATATAACAAAGAAAAAAAATCAAAACATACTACTTAATGGTAAAATTTCAGGTAATCTAAGCGATGTGGAAGATATAAAAAAATACCTTGACCTTGATTATCCTGAATATCTTTATGGTGAAAAAGGGCCTCAACAATTGCTCGACTATTATAAAAAAAATTTTATTGATAGCTTTGAGTTTGGAAGAAGTTTTCTGATGGATTATTAATAACGGCTGTCGCCATAGGCTGTGGTGATGTTTCCTCCTTCATTACAATTATTAGGTAGTGTCGTCACTTCAATACAAAAAACAGTGCTAAATACCGATAAAATAAACCATTTCTCCCTATATAGCAACTTTTTGTTTGCCACTTTGCAGAGATGAACACTGCCTTCAGTAATAATTCAATTTAACATTACGAAATTTATCAACCAATATTAATTTATGGCATAAATGTTGTACCTTTGCGGTAATGAAATTAACTGCATTAATGCTGGCAACTTACATTTCTCTTTTGACAATTCAACCTGTTGCAGAACAGCTTTATTCTTCCTTAACAAATCATAAAGAAGTGTGTACAATGGCTTGTTGCAAACATAAACAAGCTATGAACAATAAACAATTCCCAAATAACTGTTGCAACAAAGGTATTTGTAATCCATTCGGAATGTGCAACTGCTGTTTTGTCTATAACCAGAAAGAGACAACAATAGCATACAATAACTTTATACAGACAAACAAACTTATTGCGGCAGCAGAAAACAATTTTGTTTCATCTTTTATGTCGGACTGTTTTCACCCACCTGAAATAGCCTGATACTAGTGTCATTAGTTGACACTTTACTGAAATAAATTTAAAAACAATTAAAATATTAAGAAAATGAAAAAATTAATTTTAAGTATCGTAGCAATTATATTAGTTGTTGGTACAGTAGTGTTGGCAAACACAACAAAAAAAGCGGACAACTTTTGTGCACCGGGCAAAGCTTGCTGTTATGCAGGCAGTCCTTGTTGCCATAAATAAGTTGTAACTTGTTTGACAAAACCCATCACGAAAGTGGTGGGTTTTGTTTTTTATAGAAACACCTGAACACTAAAAGATAAGTAATCACTGCTGCAGATAAGAAGTATTAACTATTTTCTGGTGGCAGAACCTGTAATTATACAGATTAGGAAAATCTTCCCGCCCACCCAAATGTGTCGACTCACCATTTGTCAGACTCAGCCTTTTCCCGATTAACTTCGGGATGTCGATTATTATTGTTTTTTTTGATATGTCTTTATACGTAACAATTATAAATTGGAATCTTCACTACTGCATAAGGTACATCATTCAGGATATTTGTTTATTACCATAAACATCATAACCTAAAAAGCATACCTTTGGAAATATTTTTAATCTGAAAATAGTGGAGGTAAAACAACAACAGCAATAAGAATAATTAAAAACTAACCTTTGAAATAAATACTATGCAATCAAAAAAATTACTCTTCGTATTACTTTTTATTTCAAAATTCACATTTGCCGCATGGGTCAATATGAATACAGGTATTTCGGATAAGTTAAATGATGTGCGTTTTTGGAGCTCCAACGGAGTGCTTGCAGGCAACAAAGGAATATACTATACTACCACCGGAGGAAATGGTGCCGGCAGTTGGACCAGATTTAAAATCATTACCAGCCATTCTGATTCTGTTATTTATAACCATACACAATTTTATGCAATGGCTACCAGTACCACCAATCAGGTGTATATATGCGGAAAAGATACTGTTAACAACCAAGCCATTATTTTGTATCTTGATATCTCAAGCCTAACATATTCTATTGTATATACAGGTACGTCAGGTTCAAGGTTAAATTCAATAACATTTAATACGGCAAACACTCTTTTGTATGCTGTTGGAAATAATGGATTAGTAATAAGGTCGAACCTTACAACTTATACTGTTGTTAATGTAGGAACTACTCAGACATTAAATTCAATCCAGGTTAACGGAACATATATTGCCATTGTTGGCAATCAGGTAATACTTAACTGCACAGATTCAGGAACTCTTACTGCAAACATATATAACTATCCGTCGTTAAATATTAAGGATGGTTATCCATTTGCAAGTAATAACATAAGTGGAGTAGGAGCAGCTGTATACTCTTTTAATGTACCGGGCACATATACTACAAACTATAATTATGATCATATTCCTATGAATGGAAATAATCTTTTTTATTCCACTTCGGGGTTTTATATAGCTACAGACCATGGGATTTATAAAACTGATTATTATATAAATTATGCTGAAAAGCAGATAACGTCAGGTAATGCCAATATTAATAAAGTATGGTTTATAACAAACTATTCGGCCACCGGTTATGCTGTAGGAGATAATGGTTTATTAATGTCAACTACCAATTCGGGCAATCCTGTTAAACCGTACGCCAAGCTTTATAATCTTATTATAGGCTGCATAGGCGCATCATCCACTTTAATCGGTAATCCTGGTTCGGCACCCAGTTGCAGCTGGTATCTTAATGGTAACTTCCTTATAAATGGATGTACTGCAACTTATACATTTACTATAGCAGGGACCTACACACTCTCCTATGTAGTCTGGAATTCCGATTATATTTATGATACCGTGTCTCAGGTTATTGCAATAGCTATTCCTCCTGCCATTAATTTTGCCACTACCTTGTCCGACTCCATATTGTGCAAAAAAGAAGCTGTGCAGATTGGAATAGATTCATCGCAAAGTAATTATAATTACCATCTGAAGATATTCGGTTCCACTTCCGTTTATGGCTCTGTAGCAGGAACAGGCTCAGCAGTAATTCTGCATTCGGACTCATTAACACAGGGAGGGAATTATTATATTAATGTGCAAAGCGCATACTCGCAATGTTATAAATCTTTCACGGATACAATGAAGATAATTGTTGAACATACTAAAGCTGATTTTCATAGCGCATTAATAAATGCGGATGTGAATGAAAACAACAGATTTTTTCAGACATGCGGAGATGCTCAAAACTTTTTGTGGAACTTTCCTGCCGGAACCAATACACTACAGTCTTCATCAGCAAAGCTTTCCGGTATTCAATTCAGCAATACAGGACCAACCAACATCCAGCTGATTTGCTGGAGTAATAACGGCTGTTATGATTCAATTACAAAACCTGGACCAATGGTTTATCATGAGCCTATACCTGAAGATACCTGCTGGGCGCAAATGTCCAATGGTCTTAATCCGCCTGCCTCTTTTTCCGGTAACGTTGGAATTGCTTCATCCACATCTACACGGGATGGTTACTTAATGGCAGGAACAGCTTACAGAGAACTCTATCCATCGCGTTATGCCAATACTTATGGAAGGATTACTACCGGAGGCGGAGAACTTGTGAAATATTCAAGAAACGGAGTTCTTAAATGGGTGGTGATTAATAAAGATACAACTGGCTCGCTCTTTGTTCCTAAAATTAATTCTGTTTATTCTGATGACAAACAAAATATATTCATAACCGGAGAAATCGGGTCCGGAAATATTTATACAAATGATGGAGACTCAATTGTTCCAAACCATTATTGTTATCTTGCAAAACTTGATTCGACAGGCGCTCTAATTTGGCATATTACTTTTTATGATGCTGTCCCAAGTGGGAATTATGATATAACGTTTTACCATATAAAAACAGATCATAGTGGAAATATTTATTTGACAGGTGTCTGCAGACAGGGAGCAAGTATTGACAAAGGAGGGGTAATTACTCCAATACCTGTAGCAACCGGTTCCAGTAATTACTGTTTAATGAAATTAGATTCCCTTGGAAATTTAATATGGAATGCATCTCTGGATTTGAACAATACTAATGGTGCAAATATTATGAGTTTTGATGTTGATAAGAATAATAATGTATATATGACAGGAGACTGCGAGCATACATCATACTTTTATTCTGCAAATACAAGTACATTTATGACGCTTACTGAACCTGTAGGTACTTATGGAGGAAGAATGTTTGCTGCTAAATACGATAGTTTAGGCTCAGTAATTTGGGTAATGAAGGGTACCACCACAAATGTCATAAATGGAGGTGCCACAGGAAATTCCATTGCTTCCGACGCAAATGGCAATTCATATATTACCGGTGTTACTGATGCAGATATGTCAACTACTTTAAATTTTGAAGTAACTGATGCCTCATCTGTGGTTACCACCTATCCAAATGTCGGAGTATATTATTTAATGAAAGTTTCGCCTAATGGTACTGTTATCTGGGTTACAGGTTCAGAAAGGGTAATTAATACCGGTGCAAGCTCAAGTAAATCTTCTCTATGCCTCCACAAAAATATTATTAGTGTTGTAGGGCAATTAAATATCTATTCAAATAACATGTGGTCGGGAAACCTTTTGTCGACAAATGGAAGTGGGGTATATATTGGTGACGTATCTGGAAATTTTTTTATTGCCGATTATGATACAACAGGACTCATACAAAAAGTAAACATTACCGGAAATGTAATTTCAAGTGGTGCCCCAAAAGAAATATTCAGGGATAATCATGATATGTATTATATTACTGGTGGGGTAAGTAACCAAGGTACATTTACTGTTTTTAATGACTCTATTCATCCATTTGGACAATATGGCAGTTATATTGGTAAAATGGGATTATACGGCTGTAATGTCAATTCAATTGTAACATCTGCAAATCCGCAAAAAGAAAATAATGGAAACGATATATCTGTATATCCAAACCCTGTTGAAATCAATCTAATTATTGATTTAGGAAAATCAGAAAATAGTCATATCCAAATATTCAATATGATGGGACAAAAAGTATTCGAACATAATTATAGTTCAAGCATGATTTCAATCAATAAAAAAGAGTTCGCTACGGGCAACGGAATTTATTTTGTTCAGATAACCGGTGCCAATAAAAATATGGTGAATAGGAAAGTGGTTGTAAATTAAAAGAAGAATTCAATTTGGCTGATTATTTTTGATTAGCCATCGGAATAAAAGACAAAGTCCCGTTTCGGATAAACCGAAACGGGACTTTGTTTAGAATTTAGATATTGGAATTTAGAATTTCGATTAATTTAAACTACCAATATCCAAACTACCTGACTCCATTTGGTATAGCCATCTTTCAGCAGACCACGATAGCGGAAGAAATAGATAACTCCAGGTGTCAGTCCTTTAACCAGTGTTTTAGCCTGCAATGTGCCGTCAATATCATCCAGCCATGTTTTCGAATCAAGGCTTTGTTGCCATTCATAAGCAGCGCGTTTGTCCAATGCAGTACCTACCAGTTCTATCTCACCCGATAACCCGGTGTATTTAGGTGTAAGCGGTGCTTTTACATGTTTGCCATTCACTTTTGCATCGAACCCTGCATTCAATATTATATCGAGGGCTGCTGCTGCATTGGGTGCATTGTCAGCCAGATTCTGTACAAAAGCCATTACTTCATTTTTGTCCAGAACAACTGCATCATAAAGCAGGTTTCGTTTGGCAACAGAGCCTTTCACTTTGGTGTCCGACAAGGTTTTGCCGGCTACCAACTGGTCAGTGTCTTTGCCTACATTTACAAGTGGAGGATCAACAGCACCGTAAGTTGTCAGGTCGGCACCCATCATTAATATTATTACTCTTATCCTTGCTATAAAATCGGATAATCTTTTCAGTTTGTTCATCGGGAAAACTGCTAAGGGACGTTTAAGTGATTTTGTCATTTTGTTTTTTGCGTAGTCGCCACATTAATTAATTGTTTATTTATTTATCTACTTTACTTTTTCAGTCATCACATCGGCTCTATGGTCGTTCTGCGCCGCTCTCTGCTCGTTCTGCGCGGCTGCGTTGTCGTTCTGCGCCGCTTTGTCATCGTTCTGCGCGGCTGCGTTGTTGTTCTGCGCCGCTCTCTCCTCGTTCCCATCCGCTGCGTTGCCGTTCTCAGCGGCTGTGTT
>CAIQBY010000262.1 GCA_903870175.1 uncultured Bacteroidota bacterium | reverse complement strand
ATGATGGTCAGGATGATGATAAACCATTGCGTAAATTCACGAAAAAAGAAAAAGATGAACTTTTGAAAAGAGTGAAGGATGGTTTGAAAAAGGCTATGGCACCTGCTCCTGATAATATGTATAAAGTAAATCTTGATTTTATAACATTAGGAAGATCAGCATTTAAAACCTTTATCGAGAATGTAATAATTAAAGTTGGAGCAAGTGTCAATTATCCTTCGCCTGTGCCTATCCTCAGCGATATTACTGATATGGTAGCACTGGAAGCAGCTACACGAAACGCTAAAGAATATAATACTGCCGATAATTATCTGAAAATGATAAAGGATATGATGCGCAAGCTATGTGTATATATTGCAAACACATGTGATAATAACCTTGACACGCTGGAAAGCGTTGGTGTGCGTGCCAACATAACAAAGCATGGACCAAAAGTAAAAGCTTCGCAAGCCAAAATAAACAAAGTGAAGGATACCAAATTTTCGGGTCAGGCAAAAGTTACGGTGGATGATGTGCATGGTATGCAGGGATTAATGGGGCGCTGGATGAATCAGGCTGACGATAAAGAGGTGTGGGTGAGTGTGCCGTTTTCGCTTGGAGTAAATATTTTATTTACGGGTATGCCCAAAGGTGCGACTGTGTGGTTGCAGGTTTGTTTTAAAAGTTCCGAAGGTGTTGGCGACTGGAGCGAAAGCAAGGAATGGGTAGTGAGATAAAAGAAATTTCAGATTTCAGATTTCAAATTGTATGTGTTATGAATTTGTTAAACCTGACAGGTGAAGAAAACAAGGGTGTCTGAAAGCTTATTTTTATTCTTGAATTTAATCCCGCAGGGATGCAATGATTGTAATATCAGAACATATAAATTATATTAAATCCCGCAGGGATGGCATTATAATATCACCCTTTCAGGGTTTTAAATGTTTTGAATATATTTTCTGCAATCATTACATCTTCTACAATCATTACATCCCTTCGGGATTTTATATATTGAAAACCTGTCAGGTTTAACAAATTCATAACACATACAATTTGAATTCTGAAATCTGAAATAACTGAATAACTTTAATCTTTATCCCTTTTAAATGACTAACATTACCTATTATTAATAAAAACATTAAATGAACTGGAGACAGGTAAGAGATATTTATGTGAAGGAAGTGCAGCATCTGAAGCCGATACCTAAAGACAGAGCCTTGCTTGAATATAATTATCTGCGGGACAGCATTAATATGTGTCTTCCGGAAGCACTGGATAACCCAAGAGTACTGACTGATTACGACTGGAAGGTGTTGACCAAAACACTTGAATCGACTACGCTGGAGAGCAACCTCCATTTCAGAAGAAGCGGTGATGCACTTGGGATGGTGTATCAGATAATTAAAAAATATAAAGACCTTCCTCCTTTAAACGACAGCCTCAACTCCCGCAAAAAGGCGCTGAGCAAGGAACAGGTAACGTATTGTTTTGCTGAATTTTTGAAAAAGAATGATATGCACGACATCACCACTTCGATATTAAATACCTGCGAAGCTGATGTGATAGCAGAAAAGGATGACATACATTTTTTTGCTCTTTCAATTGGTTCTCCGGTAAGAAGCACCAGTACATCAATGAAAGCAAAGGATGCAGCCACTATATTCAAAACAGAATTTGCTCTTTCATTACTGGTGCTGCTCGAACGGATGTCAACACATCCGCACATCACACCCTCCATATTAATATCCGATGATAAAACAAGTCACGAACTTATTGCACCTTATCAACTGGTAACAAAAATGGGAATATCTATTTTCCTTGTCACCAGTGTGGATAAAGTGGAATTGCTGGAACCGGATTTGTAGGAATTTGTAAATACATTACCGCCCTACTATTAGAATTTAGATATTAGAATTTAGAATTTCGATATTAGAATTTCGATATTAGAATTTCGAATTTGTCCTTTTATTTTACCACAAAACTCTTCACACCGTTTATTGATTTGCTTTTTATTTTTGCAAAATACATTCCGGAAACAAGATTGATTTTTTCATGATAATATGTATTGCCCGATAATGCAGCAGAAAAAACAAGCCTGCCTGTAATATCAACTATATCAAGGTTAAATATCTCATTCTGTATTTTAGTATTCATTACCTTAATGGTAAATTCCCCATCATTGGGAGATGGGTAAAGTTCAATTCCTAAATCCTGAACAGAATTGGATTTAACTGAAGTTATCAATGCACTCAAGTCATTTTCCCATATTCCTCTTCCGAACGTGGCAAGGTAAATTTTATTTAAAGTGGTATTGAATTCTATATCGGAAAGTATTACGTTTGGCAGGCCAGAACTGTTATTAACCCAAGTACTATTCGCCGAATCAAGAACGTACAAACCGATATCTGTTGCAATCATTAATTCGCCTGACCCGGGTACAGTTTTAACACAATTAACAGGTATGTTGGGTAGATTATAAGAAATGTTTTGCCAGGTACTGCCTCCATTGGAAGTTTTAAAAACTTTATTCCCTGCACTGAACTGGGCATAAACCACATAAGCTGTATTTGCATCTGTCTGGCTAATATCAATACTTGCAGGGTATAATGAATCGGGCAAACCTGCAGTAACATTTGCCCAGCTTCCGCCACCGTTGGTGGTAATATATACTGTAGATGGTGCATTATATTCATAGCGCACCCTTCTGGCAGCGTATAATACATTACTGTTGGTATAAGATACGGCAAGTGCAGATATTTCATTGTTATGAATCGGGTCGTTTGGCAATGTTGATAATGAAGTCCAGGAACTGCCATTGTTAGTTGATTTTTCGACATTGGTAAATCCTGCATACAAAGTACCGGGAATATTATAATCAGCAACAATTGGTGTTGTCCATTCCGCTGCTTCTCCTCCGGGATTCATGTTGTTGGGGGAAAAAGAAGTACCGCCATTTGTAGATACTGCAAAGCTTCCATATTCCGACGAACAAATCACATTGTTATTATTAAGCGGATCAAGATAGTTATCCATTCCGTCGCCGCCATCAATCGTATTCCAGGCAGTCCCATCGTAATAAAATGTTGCATTATCCTGCGCTCCGGCTGCCAGTCGGCCTAAAGTATTTCTGGAACTTGAAATTCGATAGAAAGAAGTAATGTTCATTCCATTGCTGATGGTAGTCCATTGTGTTGGCCAAGGCGAACCGCCATTTGCAGCATTCCACGTTTCAGAAGTAACAGTGGAAGTCTGATAAAGTCCTCCATCACTGCAAACGAATATTTTTCCTGTGGAAGGCTGAGTTTCTATAAAATGAATATCACCGTGAATGGTCGGTCCGTAATTTGTCTGCCAGTAAGCCACAGGATTAAAAGTCTGTGCACCGTCAGTGGATGCCCATATATTTACACCACCCACATAAACTGTATTTTCATCAGTAGGTTTTACAGTAAATCCCAAGTCGTATGTTCCCTGTCCACCGGGATTATTACCGGTACCGCTGTCCATAAGGTTTACTCCCGGGTTGATAAATTGCCAAGTACTTCCTGCATTTGTTGATTTATAAATACCGTAAGATCCCGATTGATTATCAATAGCCATAGCATATATATAATTAGGATTACTTTCTGCTATCGCAATTTTAATGCGCTGCACCACTCCATGCCCTGTAATACCGGTATTAAGCATTGTCCATGTGTTTCCAAAATCAATGGATTTATAAATTCCGGCAGTGCCGATATTGGAATACGCCAACCATCCGGAAGCAGCATAAAGTATATTGGGACTTACAGGATCCTGCACCAAGTCCCAAAATAATGAATCCATCGTTTTTGCCCAGTTATTCCCCCCATCACTGGAAGTGTACATACCGCTTACTCCGCAGGCAATAAGATTGTTGCTGTTTGCAGGATTTACCAGCACCTTTCTAATTAACGAAGCATCACCCTGTGACAATTGAAAACTTAATCCTGTAGGTTGCCAGGTAACGCCGCCATCAGTTGTTTTATAAACTCCCAAGCCGCTATTGGTATTTCTTTTAGCGCCGCCTTCGTATAAGTTCCAATCGATGTATTCGAAGTCGCAAACCGAAATATACATCGTAATCACATTATTGGGGTCAATCGCAATATCGCTTATTCGTTCAATAGGCAGGTTATCAGTAAGTGGAGTCCAGGAAACACCATTGTTGGTAGTTTTCCAAACACCGCCCTGCCCCACTCCAACATAATATGTGTTTGAGTTGGTTGGGTCAAAGGCAATACAATTTATTCGTGCTATGCCGTTTTGCATATATCCGGTTTCATTGCCCGGTAAAGTATAAGGACCAACAGGAGACCAGTTGGTAGCAAGCATTTTCTCCGACTGATGTGCTCTCTTTTCATTTGCAGATTTCACCACTGCATCAATATATATAGCTGGATTTACCGGTTCGCCTTTTGCATCAGTATGCATTAACATTTCATTTTCCCAGCGTTTATAATATTTCCAATGGTGTGCCTTTTTAATATCAGTTTTGTTTTTCCATTCATCAAACTGGAGTTGCATTTCCGTAAATGAAGGCTTTTTTCCTGTTCTTTTAAGAAATACCTGTGCACTGATAGTGTTACAGCAATAAGAAAACAGGACAATGATAAGTGTAGCTTTTATATTTTTCATTAATTAGAGATTGTTTATGAGTGTATAAAAGTAAGAAATTAATGAATGAGAATAACGAATAAACGACAGACAGAATAATGCAGGCGATTAGTTGGCTGAAATCACAACAACTTCAGAATAATGAAAGGACTATTTAAAACTACTAATTAGTTGATTAATTGATCAGCAATAACAGAATGATTATTTCAAATACTATTTAATCGTCCTGATTTGTTTCCGCCACCTACCAATATCACAAACATTGAAATACCCGGGCTTACAATATAAGGAAACTCAATAACTACAGGATTAATTGCTGCCAGTATTAAAAATGCAATAAGAGAAACAGTACCTCCAATAAGCTCCCACTTCATTGACAAAGCCATACCGATAACACTTACCCACATTAATATAAGCTGAACTAATTCCGACAAGCCTAATGACTGCAAGTGAAATGTTTCGTGCGAATTGAATATTCGGATAAAAAACATAGATAACCAGAATAAGATATTTATTGCAGCTGCAACTTTTGCGAATAATCGAAAAACATTAAATGACATAAAGAGTTTTTATTTTCTGAGGGACAAAAATACACGCATGTAAAAAAACTGCTAATGATTAAAATCATTAGCAGGGCATTATTAAACCTGCATTTACGCAGGTTTAAATATTAAGTTTAAAAACAATAAAAGGAATAATACTTGAAGTGAAATTGAAACAATACTATAAAAAGAAAAAATGTGATTTGCCTTAAAAAAAGTACCTGATTCCCTTATTTTACTTTTAAAGAGGATTTTTAACTATCAGTTTACTTCTATATAAACAACAAATCTTCATTTTTTGTTT
>CAIQBY010000261.1 GCA_903870175.1 uncultured Bacteroidota bacterium | reverse complement strand
TAATTAATCAAAAAGGTTTCAAACTTCACCCTTACAATTTTTCAAAGTTGTTTAATCATTAAATAATGTTGTATTTCTCCCCACATTAAATATGATTTTTCAACAACAGAGTAACCACATTTTTTATAGAATCCAACTGCAGAAGAACGGGATTGTAAAATAATTCTTTTTGCTCCTGCGAGCTTTGCCTTATTTTCCATAAAGCCGACCAACTTTTTCCCAACACCATTTCCTTGCATTTTATCCTGGACTGCCATGTATCTTAACTGAGCTTCCTCAGGTGAATTAAACTGTAATCTGCAAACCCCAAAAGCGTCTTTGTTTTCGTTAACTGCAATTGCATGAATACAATGATTTTCCATATCATCTTTTTCACTTCCTAATGGTTGATTCCAAGGTTTTCTCAATATTTCATATCTTAATAAATAATAAGCCTCAAACTCCTGTGGGGTTTGAGGCTCAAAGATAAAAATTGAAGATGAGTTCATTAATGTTTACTTGTTTTTCATAATAATTAACATAAAAAATATTATTAAAACTTGGATTTAATTTTACGATGAGTTTTAAGTTTATAGCTTACAGTAATGTTTGTAAACATATATGCATCCTTGTGATTTGAATGTCCTCTAACCTGTCCTGGTGCAGCTTGCCAGGCTCCTGTATTATCACCACCATACTGAGGAGGCATTCTATGTAAAGAAGGATCAGCTAAGTAAGCAGCCATATCACCCTTATATTGCCTAATTAAATCATTATTATAATAAAGACCACTTACATCATCTATATAATCAGTAAAAGTATATCTCATGCCAATTTCTATACCAACCGTCCAATCTTTCCTTATTCCTTCCGTTACACCTAATCCGTATGGAATACAAATACTATATAAAGAATATTCCTTTGGTCCGCCAGGCAACCCTTCACCTTCAGTACTTAATGGTCTAAGATATACCCATCTCCCTTGGTATTTAGCTTGAGGATTGAAATGAAAAACTCCGGCACCACCGAAAATATAAGCTTGAATATCATAACTTTTTTTACCCTTAGCATTTTTAATTCGATATAAATGCCCTTGTTGTTCTTTTGTAAAATAGAATTCTCCTTGACCGGAAAGCTCAAAAATATTGGACCTGAAACTTAAATTTCTGTTTTGGCGAAATGGTTCTTTAGTGGTATTATCGTTACCGCTTTCCATGCAATAATACAATCCTCCCTTTAAAGCAAAAAAACGGTTGAATTTATATCGATATCCTAATGCGGCTGAAGGCCGTGTCATACTAAATTCAAAATCTTTGACAAAATGAGTTCCAATTTGATTTGCCCCACCCAATTCTCCAAGAAAATTGCAAGCTCCAATTCCAACAACGATTTGACGAGACGGTTTGTTCTTTTTATTAACAAAACTATTGTCCGACTTCTTTTTGACCTTATTACCATATTGAGCTGAGGCACAAATTGGAATAATAAATAAAAATAATATAAGTAATCTTTTTTGCATATTTGGAATGCTAATCGTTTATGAAAAGCAAAAATAAGAAATTATTTTCAATATTCTATATAAAATAAGAAGTCCTTTATTAAAAATTTATAAGTCATTAATAATTCGAAAAATTAAAAGTTATGGATTTCACAGCTTTATTTTTATTTTTTTTCTCATTAGAAGATAAAATGTAGGAAGCAGAATCAATATCCGAAAACATTTCTTTTATTGATTTTATAGTGCCTGCAGGGACATCGAACTCAATAAGCTCTGCCAATAGTTTTTTTGAAGAACATTTTGCAATTTTTTCATTAATAACTTCAAAAAGTTCAATTCTGTTTTTTACCCTTTCACTATTTGTTGAAAACTTAACATTAAATGCAACTTCTTTAAGATTTAATATTTCACATAGCCTTTGAAATTGTTTATCACTTCCTATTGCAAGAACAATTTGTCTTTTATCCTTGGTTGTGAATATTTCTCCGTAAGGTGCAATATTAGGGTGAAGCGAGCCGATTGGTTCCGGATTATGATTAGCCATAAGATAATTACTTGCCTGATTTGCCAATGAAGCAATCGCCGAATCGAATAATGAAACAGTAACTTTTGAGCCTTTACCTGTTTTCATCTTATTAATTAAAGCCAATAAAATCCCTTCTTTTAATTGATGTGCTGCCATTAAATCAATAATTGCAACAGGCATTTTAACTGGGCCACTTGTTGGTGTGCCATTCATAAACATAAATCCTGTTTCTGCCTGCAATACCAAATCGTAAGCTGTTCTGTTACTATTCTCACCATAACCGCTTATATGAGCATAAATTATTTTAGGATTAATTTTACATAATGTCGCGTAATCCATTCCAAGTTTTTTATCATCTCCTTTCTTATAATTTGTAATAACTATGTCTGCATCACATATTAAATCATAGACTTTTTGCTTATCTTTTTTATAATTCAAATCAAGAAAAATGCTTTTTTTATTCCAGTTAACTGAAGCAAAATATGCTGATGTTTTCAACTTTTTATCTTCAACAGGCAATTTCCAGCTTCTTGTAATATCACCTCCTGTTAATTTATTTTCAATCTTAATAACTTCTGCTCCCAGTTCTGCAAAAAACATTCCTACTGCCGGACCTGCTAAAACATTGGCTAATTCAACTACTTTTAAATCCTTGAAAAATGATTTCATCTAAATTATTTTTTGTCAAAGTTAATTTAATTCATTAAAACTCATTTCTCATTAAAACTTTATTCATAAGTTTACAAAATGAATAATCAGAACAATTTATTTAAAATAAAAACAATGCGGATAATGCTTTTCTTCAGCATTGTTTTAACATTTATAAAATTCACAGCGTTTTTTATTACACATTCCAACGCTATTCTTACTGATGCTTTGGAAAATATTATCAATGTGGTTGCCGGTGCTGTAGCACTTTTCAGCACCTACTTTGCTTCTTTGCCTAAAGATAAAAACCATCCTTATGGTCATGGTAAAGTCGAATATCTTTCTGTTGGATTCGAAGGAGCCTTGGTAATCATTGCAGGCGGCTCAATAATAATTAAATCTATTTCCGGTTTTTTTATTCATCACGAAATTCAATCCCTCGACATAGGACTTTATATTACAATATTTGGCGGGCTTTGTTATTTATTAATGGGTACATATTTAATGAAGCAGGGTAAAATCCACAATTCTGTATTAATGATTGCAGATGGAAAACATTTATTAACGGATGCCCTCTCTAGTGTAGGTTTAATAATTGGTTTGAGCATTATTTACTTTACAAAAATATTTTGGCTGGATAATGTAATCGCAATAACCTTTGGCTGTTTCATACTTTATACTGGAATTAAATTATTAAAAGAATCGGTTAATAATTTATTGGATGAAGCAGATTATGACAAACTGAACATGCTTGTTACAATATTAAATGAACATCGGGGAGATAAGTGGATTGATATTCATAATCTGCGGGTTCTTAAATATGGCTCCCATCTTCATATTGATGCACATATTACTTTGCCCTGGTATGATAAATTGGAAGAATCGCATAAAGAAATTACTTCAGTAGAAAACCTTATTAAAAAAAGACTGGACGGCGATGTTGAATTTTTTATTCATGCCGACCCTTGCCTGCCAAGCTCGTGCCCTATATGTGTTGTGAATAATTGTGCTGAACGCAAATCAGAGTTTGTAAAACGACTTGACTGGACGCTTGAAAATTTATTACCCGATAAAAAACATCATCTTTAAACAAGAAATTACATTTCACTTTTTCTTATCAATAAAAATTTTACTTTTGCAGACCTTAAAAGTCCGGGTGGCGAAATTGGCAGACGCACCATCTTGAGGGGGTGGCGAGCAATCGTGGGAGTTCGAATCTCCTCCCGGACACTTTTTATTTCTTCTATTCCTTCTCGTTCAATTTTATTTATCGCACTTCTTCTTGCCTTGTTATGGCTGCACTATTGAACTATTATTTTCTTATTTATTATGTTATTATTCGAGTCTGTTATTTGAATAAAATAAATACCGGTTTGCAATATTCCTTTTTCAATTAATACTTGTTTGCCCTGCACATGCGTTATTTTTATTATTTCTTTGCCCGGTACATCAGTAATTTTTATTGTCGTATTTATTTGTTCTTCTGAAAAAGAGATGGTTGTTTGAGATGCGAATGGATTGGGTGCAATTATAACTAACGATTGCAGGTCATTATAATGATTAATTCCTGTTGAAACAGTAGTATTAATCCTCAAATTAAGCATCACCGGCAAATGTTCGCTCATATTATATAAAGCAGTATTTACATTTGCCGGAACCGAAGTATTTACTGGCAAATCTGTTAAAGCGTTCCCTGTATGGTTTCCATCTTGCCCGATAACTTTATAACTTCCTGCAATGTATTTAATCGAATCGGTACCGTTTTTTATTGCTGACGTAATCAAAATATGGTCGAACCGATTATTTAAACCTCCTGTTGCATTGCAATCTCCAGGGTCTGTAGTTCGTGTGCTCTGTGTCAGGTATAGCGCATAGTTGCCGGGATTGCCTGACCAATTTCCCAATTGATTCGGAGGGTCATAAAATCGGGTATTACTATTTGTCGAATTTATTAAATCCTGAAAACAGCCTTCTGTAGAAGCTGTAGTATTAAAGTCTCCCATAAATATTAAATTTTCATTCCCTGTAATATGTGCGTTAAGCCAAGTCATCGCACCGGCAACCTCTGTAGCCCTGTTTGTAATACTTCCAGAACCCGAAAGAAGATGGGCTAACACAATACTTAAAAATACAGTATCGTGTGTTGATGCCAAATTACTTGCTTTATAATATAACTTATGAAGCGTAATATCGCTTATATTTTGGTCGCCGCTATAAATTACAGTACTTCGTATAAATCCAAATTTGGTGGTATTAAAATACAGCATATTTTCCTTCGGATAAGTTGATAATTGGCTGTAATTACCATAATGCCAGCAACCGTTACACACCGAATCCAAAATGTAATTTACAATAGTATCAGTACAAAACTGCTGGTCACCATTCATTTTTGCCATACCAATAATATCGGGTTTTTCATATTTAAGGATAGTACGCAAGTAAGAGCTTTTCAGGCTAAAATTAAATAAAGGACAACTGCTTGTTGGCTCGGTTCCAAAATTACCAACATTATACGTCATCAATTTTATTGTGTCAATACCAGATTGAGCATTATTACTATTTATATTTAATAAAAACAGTATAATAAAAACAAAAAATAATCGTAGGGTTTTCATTTTCAATTCTTGGTTAGGTTATTTTTGGCGGCCAAATTTAGATATAACTTATGCTACTATTTTTGCGAAACGTAAACTTAACATTGAATTAACGCAGCAATTATCTTACTTAAATGATTCTCAAATAATCATTCTTTTCTCGAAAAACGTCCTGCAATAAGTTTCACAACGTAATCTTCAAAAACACCCTAAAATTATTATCGTGCAGCAAATCGCATTTATGAAGATTTTTTGTGTTTACTAACAAAATAAATAAGATAAAAACGCAAAAAGTACTCGGATATGGCTACTTTCTACTCGGAGATGCTTACTTTCTACACTGAGAAGCTTACTTTCTACACTGAGAAGCTTACTTTCTACTCGGAGTCGGTTACTTTCTACTCGGAGATGGTTACTTTCTACTCGGAGATGCTTACTTTCTACTCGGAGTTGGTTACTTTCTACACTGAGAAGCTTACTTTCTACTCGGAGATGGTTACCTTGACCAAAGAGATGGCTGCCTTTCTAAAAGATGTGTTTAGTTTTTTATGACAAAATCAACAAATCTGTGTATTCAAACAGAATCTTTTGAAAGAAATTAGGATTGTTTCTATTTCATATCAATATCTTTATTACCTTTAAAAACCATTTTTAAACAATTTTATCGAATGAAACAGATTATAGTACTTATTTTAATTACATCTGCATTTACTATAAATGCACAAACAAACAGCAAATCACCAGAAGAATTATCAAGCGATGCCATAGAACAAGGCAACGGAAAAGCGGAAAGTAATAACTGGCAAGGTGCATTAAGCGATTATACAAATGCCATAAGTTATAATGGAAAAAACGCTGTAGCCTATAACAAACGAGGTGTTGCCCGTCAGAATTTGAGAGATTACCGCGGCGCGATAATGGATTTCTCAAAAGCCATTTACCTGAATAATTCCGATGGCGCTTCCTATTATGGCAGAGGAATGTGTTATTATATGCTTGGACAGAAACAAAAATCTTGTCAGGAATTCACCAGAGCCACTGAATATGGCTATAATGACGCTTATCAGGCAATTCAGAATTATTGTAATTAGTAAACGAAAAAACAAAGATTGTATGTCAAAAGCAAAAATCCTTCCTTCAAACATTGAATTTTTAAAACTATTAAAGAAAAATAATAATCGTGATTGGTTTAATGACAATAAAGACAGATACACTGCCGAACTCAACAATATAGTGGCATTTGCCGATACATTATTGGCAGAGATGAACAAACATGATGTGATTGAAACGCCAACCGGCAAAAAAAGTTTGTTCCGTATTTATCGAGACACTCGATTTTCAAATGATAAAACACCCTACAAAACAGTGTTCAGCGGAAGTTTTACACGAGCATCAAAACAAAGACGAGGCGGATATTATTTTCATATCGAACCCGGCAACAGCTTTGTTGGCGGCGGTTTCTGGGGACCTGAGCCG
>CAIQBY010000260.1 GCA_903870175.1 uncultured Bacteroidota bacterium | reverse complement strand
TGTGTTTGTTACACATAAGGAAAACGGTAAATGGGGCAAGCCTAAAAGTATCGGAGAGAATATTAATACTAATTCAAATGATGCGCCATTGGCTATTTCTAATGACGAACAAAAATTATTTATTTATAAAGATGATGGGACAGATGGCGGCGATATTTATATGAGCATACTGGAAGGTAATGTATGGTCGGTACCTGAAAAATTAAAAGGAGATGTAAATTCTCCTTATTGGGAAGGAAGCGTTACTATATCTGCAGATGAAAAAACATTGTTTTTTGCAAGTGACAGACCGGGCGGTTTTGGTGGCAGAGATTTATATCAGGCTTCATTATTACCCGACGGTTCCTGGGGAAACGTACGAAATATGGGCATCGAAATAAATTCAATTTATGATGATGATGCACCGTTTATTCATCCGGATGGGAAAACTTTATTTTATAGTACTCAAGGATTAAAAAGTATGGGGTACAATGATATTTTTGTAACGCGATTTAATAAAGCCGATTCATCGTGGTCGAAGCCTGAAAACATAGGATATCCTATTAATACAACAGATGATGACAGATATTTTGTACTTAATGCGAGCGGCACACATGGATATTATTCTTCAGCAAAATCAGGTGGTTACGGGCAACAGGATATTTATACCGTTGAGATGCCGGCTAACTTTCCTAAGCCAGTTGTTGAAACTGTAAAAGGAAATGTAACACTTGATGACAAACCGAAACAAGCGCAGGTACTGGTAGATATTATTAGTTCAAATAAAAATTATGGGAGTTTTCATTCCAATTCTTCTACAGGAAAATATCTTGTAAATATATTGCCGGGGAATAATTATAAATTCACTTTTAAACTGAAAGGATTTCCGGACATTGAAAAAACTATAGATGCAAGTTCGTTAAGAACATTTACTGAAAATGTTTTGGATATTAAATTTATTACGAAAGTAGATACGGTTGCCAATATTCAATCATCTGCATCTGCAGAAAATAATCATACGGATAAAAAAGATAAGAAAGCAGTTGGAGAATCTGCAAAGGCTGAAAACAGTAAAACTTCCGCTTCTACTAAAACTAATTATGTGGGTAAAAATTTCGCAATAAAATCAGATTCTAAAATACCTATTGAAAAAATATCACCGGATGATGAACCTGCGACTGCACCGGCAAAAATTGATAAAGTTTCTATTATTGAAACTAAAGTTGCAAGTAAGTTTGGTGATGTTTCGAAAGAAGGACTTGTATATAAAATTCAGCTTGGTGCTTTAAAATCTCCGGAAAATTTTAATTCCGGAAAATTAAAAGGGTTAGGAAAAATCGATAAAAATTTGATGGATGACGGACTTACCCGTATAACAATTGGTTCGTTTAAAACTTTAAATGAAGCAATTGATTTAAAGAAGAAAGTAAGAGAAAGTGGATTCCCTGATGCGTTTGTAACAGCTACTTATCAAGGCAAACGAATATATTTAACCGAACTTGAAAAACAGGGGATAATTCAATTTGATAAATAAATAAACGGAGAATTTAATTATTCAGTAACAATTGCCATTTTAGTTCCTGCTTTATTTACAGCTATTCTGGTAATATTTTTTATTCCGTAAGAAGATAAATCAAGAAGAGTTGCATTTCTTTTTGTGGGAAGAACAGTTACTATTATTTTAGATTTAACACCTGTAAAAACCACAGGCAGAGTTGCTCTGTAATAAGCAAAATCTTCACTTGGTATTTGCAAAAGATAATCTCCGTTCCAGTATAAATAACAAAAGTTTTCCATTGGTTTTTGAACATGATAAAGCCGTATTTGTTCCACAGCCATGCACCTTCCAACATTATGCGCAAACACTTTATGTTTTTCTGTATTTACATTTATAAGTTCCAGCACCGGCGGATTGGAAGTCTTTACCATAGCCAAACTGTCTTTTGTTATCCAGCAGTAATAACCAATTGAATCAATATCTTTCATAATTACAGATGGATGCCCGCCTTTCAATGGGAATTTCCATAAACGCTGCACGCTGTCTTTCTCAACCATTACTACTGAAATATTTTTTCCATCGGGCATAAAGGTGGGCGAATACTCACTTGTGGCGGTATGTGTAAATTGTTTTGTTCTTCTGCTTCTCAGTTTGTATTTATAAATATGCGCCTTTTTATCTTCTCTGATAGAAGAATATAAAAGATATTTTCCATCAGGAGAAAATGCGGGTTGATTATCATACCCTTCGCGATGAGTAATATTTACAGGGTTATTCAGAAGTATGGTGTCATTAGTTAATTTCATATCCAATAACCAAATATCCGTATTGGGCAACTGTGCAAAAATATTTGCTGTGATTAAAACAAGTGTAAAAAGAAGGAATTGTTTTTTCATTTTTAAACTATTTTCTGTTCAATAAATAAAAAAGTACTAATTGGTACAGGTAAAAATAAATGCCGGAGGAAGATTAATAGGCGTAAAATTCAAATCGACGTTCTTGAATGTTTTCCGAAGTCTGCCATACGAATTCAGGGAATATTGATATTGAATAAATGCTCCTTTTGGTTTTAAAGATCGTCTTACAATCTTCAAAATTTTGCGCACTATTAAATTTGGAATTAGCGTGAACGGAAGCGAAGAAACTATATAATCTACTTTGGTGATATTATTTTTCAGAAGGTACGTGTCAAGGTTTTCGGCACTATCGCTTATTATTTTTATTCTTGGGTCGTTTATTTTTCTTAGTTGTTCGCAGAACTCTTTGTTGATTTCAAAAACAATCAATATTGCATCCTGAGGCATTTTATTGAGCAATTCGAAAGTAATATTTCCGGTACCGGGACCAAATTCGACAATACATTTTACCTGACTGAAATCGATTGGGTCAATCATTTTTTTTACCAGATGTTTGGAACTTGGTGCTACCGCGCCAACACGAATACCTCGTTTGATAAACTGAGTGAAAAAATCTGCTTTATTCATTTTCGATATTTATGTTAATGCAAATTAAACGATAATTATCCAATATAAGGTACTACTTTTTTAATTTCTATGTTAATTCTTTTTCGTCAGATAATTTTCAATCAACCTTGGCACGGCATATTTTTCAATTTCGGTTTCTTTTATAATTATTGCTGACGAAGGAATTATTTTTTCCAGAGAAACATTGCAATTCACCTCCAAAAATCGTGCATAAATTTTCTGATGACTTAAAATGTGTTTGTAAATTCCGGAAATGGATGTTATTGAATATTTATGTTTGCCGATAAATTTTTTCCATTGCGGCGAAGCTAAAAATTCCTGTTCGGATAGTTCTTTTTCGGTTTCTATTAACGGGAAATCATAGAGATTTGTCCAGATGTCTTTTGCTTTGCGTTTGTTGATGGCAGTGGTTCCTGAATGATGAAGTACGATATAATTAAAATAACGGTTTCGCACTTTTGTTGTTTTTGCCTTTATCGGTAATTGAGCAACACGCCTGTTCGCGAAAGCGAAACACATTGTATTTAAAGGGCAAACGGAACAATCGGGCGAGACGGGTTTGCATTGAATGGCTCCAAACTCCATGATAGCTTGATTGTGCATGGCTGCATGTTTTGGATTTAACAGCTGATTGGCGAGAGCATAAAATTCTTTTTTGCCTTGCGACGTATCAATCGGAGTTTCGATTCCGAATACACGGGCGAGTACCCGAAACACGTTGCCATCAACTACTGCGTGTGGCTTATCAAATGCAAAAGATGCTATTGCGGCTGCTGTATATTCGCCGATGCCCTTTAAAGAAAGGATTTGTGTGTAATCATCCGGAAATTTTCCTTTGTATTTATCAGCAATTATACGTGCTGTGGCATGCAGGTTTCTGGCTCTGGAATAATATCCGAGACCTTGCCAAAGCTTCATTATATCATCGTTATCGGCTTTTGCAAGATGTTTTACGGTTGGGTAACTGGTTGCGAAACTTATATAATAATTCATCCCCTGTTCCACACGGGTTTGCTGCATGATGATTTCGGAAAGCCAGATAAGGTAGGCGTCTTTGGTATTTCGCCACGGCAAATCGCGCTTATTGATTTTGTACCAACTTATTATTTTATCGGAAAAAGAATTCATCGGGCAAATATCAGTTTTTAAATTCTAATATTTTATAAATTAGTAAATGCGGCCATTATTTAGTAATTTCGGCGTACTAAATAGTTGAATGGAGTAATCAAAAGAAAACATAAGTAGCTGTAAGCCGCCTGTACCCGAAGGTTAGGTGGCTTTTTTATTGCCCAAACTTTAATAAAATAAATTTTAAATTCTAATAATTAAACACTAAATCAAAAAAATCATGGCAAGAATTGTATTACCGATTACATTTGAGGGCAAAGTAACTTTGTTCACAAACACGAATGACAAAAACACGAAAGACGGCGCCGGCAGCATCCTTATTCCTTACTTCGCTCAGCAAAAGATTGATATGGGTATAAATGCAACAGCAGTAATTGAGGCAGTTAAATTAAACACTCAGTTTGATGCATCTACCAAAAACTCTAAAAAGCTGCTCGAACTGTGCGAAGTAGGGTTAAATCCTGTATTTAAAGATCATAAATTAATGGTGCAGATGCTTAAAAAGTTTTATGCCAAAACAGTGAAAACGCTTGGCGACTATGGCATAAAGGTGGAAGGCAATAAAATTGTGTACCCTACCGACAGAGCTGAAATTTGCGCAGCAATTGCTGAATTGATTAATTACAATAATTCGTTACCGGCAGGCACAAGGGCTATTACCGCTACTTTTTTATCTCAAAACAAAATTGATTTGGCAGCTAACCTTGATGCATTGACTGATATTAAGCAAAACAATACTGACTTTTTGGCTGCCGAAAAACAGAGTAAATCGCTTTGCGAAAAACGCGATGCAGCAATAGCACCTGTATTTGAAGATTTGCGTGGCACAGGCGGATTTATTGTTTCACAGTTTCCGCTTACACCAAAAAGTGGTGGCGATTGGGGATTTGTGATTGACAGTACTCCAAAAGGTGCTAAATTAACTATTGCCAAATTTAAAATGGGCGGCACCAAAATATTATATTCTGTAGTTGCCGGAAGCATTATTCAAAATACAGGAACCGTGCCGCTTACAATTACCAAAGGTGCAAAAGGAACCGGAACACCTATCGTTATTGTTGCAGGCGACCACTGGCAAGTTGAAAAAGGTTATACGACAATGACAATTAATAACCCAAGTTTAACAGTAACTTGCCAAATGAGTTATATGAATAACTAAGTTTTGATGAAGAAAAACTATGTTTTTACCAAAGAATTTTAAAATTCTACCACAAAAAATGAAGTTTTTACCACGGAATTTTTGAAGATTACCACAGAAATTTAAGTTTTTACCACAAAAATCTTCGACATTACCTTAAAGAATCCCGTTATTGAAAAAGAACGGGATTCTTTGTTTTTGGAAGAATAGATGGATTAAATATTAACTTTGTTTGGAATTTAAAATTGAAGGAATGAAAAGGCATTTGTTTATTGTATTGTTTTGTTTTTGTTTCTTTGGAAAAATGGAAGGACAGGATTCCATCAAAAGAAAACCAATTGGGTTGATTGTGAAAACGGATATACTATTGCCTGTACTTGCTTTGACATCAAAATATACTGAAAAACAAGCATCTTTAACCATAGAAAAAACAATTGGAAAAAGGCAGAGTATTCAATTAACTGGTATTTATCTATATTATAAATATGAAGAACCGAATATTTACTTTTCTAGTGCTTCTCTCGAAAGTAAAAGAACACTTATTATTCCTGAATACAAATTTTTTATTTTGAAAAGGAAAGTTTGTTCAGGCCCATATGTAGGATCTTATATTACTTTTATGTATGAAGCAGCGAAAGGGAATGTTTGGCATGATGGTGTTTTCTATCCAACAAATACTGATTATTATTATTTTTATTCATTCTCTTTAGGTGCTATTACAGGCTTTCAATATTGTATAAAAAATAGGTTTGTACTTGATTTCCTAATTGGTTTAGGCGGAGAGAGAGAGTTGAAAATCTTAACAACAAAATCCAACAGCACTTATATTAACAATGGAGATTTTATCCCATCATGGAATTTAGACGGCAGGTTTGCAATAAATATTGGATATAAATTTTAACCAGGGAAATAAATATTACTCTTGATAATGCGCCGGGCATTTATTTTGTTTCTGTAATAACGGATTCCTACGATAAGCAGAGAGAGACGAGGGTGATGAAACTTGTGAAGGAGTGATAAGAAAATATTAATTATTAATCGATTATCACGGGGAAAAGTAAAATAAAAGTTTTCTGAATGCAATAAAATACTATATTTGCACCCCAAAATAAAAATAAAGTAAATAAATAGTTGATTTTAAAATAATTAATAGAGTATGACAAAAGCAGGAATTGTAAACGAAATTGCAAAAAACACAGGAGTAGAAAAAGTAGTGGTAATGGCAACTGTTGAAGCATTTATGAAAACAGTGAAGGAATCGATGATAAACGGTGAAAGCGTATATTTGAGAGGTTTTGGAACATTTGTGGTTAAAAGACGTGCTGAGAAATTGGGTAGAAATATAACAGCGAAAACTACTGTTCTTATTCCGGCTCATAATATTGCTGCTTTTAAGGCTGCTAAAACGTTTTCGAATAACATGAAGAAATCGGTTAAGAAGGTTAAGAAAGAAAGAAAAGCTAAAACAAAGTAATTAAGTTTTAGAATGGAAATTCTAAATACTAATTTCTAAATTCTAAATTGAATGGGCGCTGTGACTAAAACACAAATAGGGGTAATTGCAGGCTCGATAGTATTAATCGTTCTTTTATTATTTACCAACACTACGATTCCTAAAAAGGAGGAGGCGAAAATGTCGGAACATTCGACACCGAATAGTGCAGGGATATTGACGTTGATTGAAAATGCGAAAGCTAAGCTGTCTGCTTCTCAGAAAAAAGAAGTGGAGATGATGGAGGAAGCTGTGAAAAGTTCGCCGGATAAAAAGACTGCTTTTGAGAATATCATTAATCAATGGGATACTTTGCGACAGCCTGCTGTGGCTGCTTATTATTTTGAGCAGGCTGCGATGGCTTCGCCAAATGAGCAGAACTGGTATGAGGCGGGCAACCGGTTTTTTGGTGCTGCACGACTGGCTGCTGAAGGTGACAAGGGGCTGATATACGGGAAGGCGATTGAGTGTTATGAAAAAACACTGGAACTGAATCCGAAAAACATGGAGGCTAAAATTAATTTAGGTGCTTGCTATGTGGAAGGTAGTCCGGAACCGATGAAAGGAATCGGGCTGTTGAGAGAGGCGGAAAAAACGGATTCGAACAATGTGAATCTGCAATTGAACTTCGCTTTTTTCAGTGAGAAATCAGGGCAATGGGACAGGGCAATAAGAAGATTTGAAAAGGTGTTGGTGCTGAAGCCTGATTTTATTGATGCTTATCTGCATCTATCGGATGCGTATCAGCAAAAAGGTGATAAAGCGAAAGCGATTGAGAGCCTTGAGAAATATTATTCGTTGGTGGACGATGAATCGGTAAAGAAAGAAACGAGAGATTATATAAATAAATTAAAAACAAATTAAAAACCATTAGTTATGCCAAGCGGTAAAAAAAGAAAAAGACATAAAATGGCTACTCACAAACGTAAAAAACGTTTGAGGAAAAATAGACATAAGAAAAAATAATAGCTGAATAAGCTGTTAGTTTTAATTGCGTTTGTAGCATTATTATAACAGGATGGGATTTCCCATTCTGTTTATTTACGCACTTAAGTTTATCTTCGTTCCGGTACATTTCCGGAATTAGCCCTGTTAAAAAAACATTAGAATTTATCCTGCTGCTCCGAAAGCGAGAGATGGGATAATTGTATTTATTTAAAACATTTTAGAGTGAACAACGAATTAATCATTGATTCCACTCCCTCCGAAGTTGTTATTGCTTTATTGAATGATAAACGATTAGTAGAACTTAATCGTGAGAAGAGCAACAATAATTTTTCGGTTGGCGACATATATCTTGGACGGGTAAAAAAAGTGATGCCCGGATTGAATGCCGCCTTTGTGGATGTGGGATACGAAAAAGACGCATTCTTGCATTATCTGGACTTAGGTCCGCAAGCCAACTCGTTTAGCAAGTACACAAAACTTGTTCAGACAGAAAAACAAACTACATCGAACCTGATGTATTTTAAACTGGAAAATGATATACCGAAAGACGGGAAAATAGGAACTGTAATAAATGCAAATCAACAGCTTCTTATTCAGATAGCGAAGGAACCGATTTCTACAAAGGGTCCGAGAATTACAACAGAAATTTCGCTGGCAGGAAGATATATTGTTCTGATTCCTTTTTCGGACAAGATTTCTGTATCGCAAAAAATAAAAACCAACGAAGAGAAAACGCGATTAAAAAGATTGCTTGCGAGCATAAAGCCAAAAAATTTCGGAGTTATTATAAGAACTGTTGCTGAAGGAAAATCGGTAGCTGACCTTGATGCTGACTTGAATGATTTGGTGGCGAAATGGGAAAAATGTTATCAGGCATTAAAAACTGCACAACCTCCGCAAAAAGTACTTGGTGAAATTGACAGAACATCTGCCATACTTCGTGATTTATTGAATGCGAGCTTTAACAGTATTCATATAAATGATGCTGAATTGTATGAAGAAACAAAAACGTATTTGCAAACTATTGCGCCTGATAAAGAGAAAATACTAAAACTATATAAAGGGACTGTTCCCATCTTTGATAATTTCGGGATTGACAGACAAATAAAAGCGCTGTTTGGAAAAACTGTAACCATGAAAAGTGGCGGTTACCTGATAGTGGAGCATACTGAGGCGATGCACGTGATTGACGTGAACAGCGGCAATCGTGCAAAATCGGATAACAATCAGGAAACAAATGCGCTGGAAATAAACCTGGAAGCAGCTGTAGAAATAGCACGCCAATTGCGATTGCGCGATATGGGCGGTATTATAGTTGTTGATTTTATCGACTTGCATAATGCTGATAATCGTAAAATGCTTTACGAAAGGATGCGTGATGAAATGGCGAAGGACAGGGCAAAGCATAATATTCTGCCACCAAGTAAATTCGGGTTGATACAGATTACGCGTCAGCGTGTGCGCCCTGAAATGAATATTGTGACTGTAGAGAAATGTCCTACATGCGGCGGCAGCGGTGAGATACAGGCAAGTATATTGTTGATGGATGAAATAGAAAACAATGTTAGATATATATTAAAAGAACAAAATGAATCGGGTGTAACTCTTTGTGTTCATCCATATCTGGAGGCATTTATAACAAGAGGAATATTTAATTCGCTACGCAGACAGTGGAGTAAAAAATACGGCAAAACCTTGAAGGTGAAAGCTGTTTCGTCATACAACTTTTTGGAATATCATTTCTTAAATAAAAATGATGATGAAATAAAGGTATAGGTTTTAAATTCTAAATTCTAATATCTAAATTCTAAACATCAGGTATTAAATAAAAAATCCCGTCTTTTTTCAAAGACGGGATTTTTTTTAAGGATAAGCTATAACAATTATGCTTTTTTTACATTCACTGCGTTTAATCCTTTTTTACCTTCAGCAATATCAAAAGTTACTTTGTCTCCATCGCGAATCTGGTCAACAATACCAGTTACATGAACGAACAATTCCTGTCCATCATCACTTGCGATAAAACCAAAACCTTTTGCATTGTTAAAAAACTTTACTGTACCTGTTTTCATTATATTATGAATTTATTAATTAATAGTTCGACAAATATAAGGTTTTTCTGAATATTGAGTAATTAATTTGATATATCTGAAGATTTTGGTGAAATTAAATTTTGAGGGAGGATAATTTTCTGAGAAATAAAAATAATAAGGGTTAACATAAATTAACTGTTGGATATTAAAATAATTTTTACATATTTGCACATCTTTAAAAACAAGATGGACTCAGATAGTAATAGTTGTATTAAATTAAATAATGAAAAAGACCTTTTCTTTACTTCTTCTTTTTTCATTTCTGCAAGTGGCATTTGCCACAACAGGATTTAGTACTTTCGTATACACATCTCCCAATCCAGATCCTACAGATACCGTTCCCGATAATTTTAATAAAGAAGTTTTACTGACTTTCAGTGATTCGGCAGCTAGTGAATATTCGGCTTCGGATATTTATGGCGAATTTGATACTGAGAATATACATTATACTAAATTCAAAGTTGAATCGTTAAAGGACAGTATAAAAACAATTGTATTGAATGATAAAAACAGTTGCGGGTATGTTCCACCGGTTTTAGGAAAAATAAATTGTCCTTTTGGGCGCTGTCGCAGGTATTTTCATTATGGGATGGATCTTCATTTGCAAACAGGAGATGCTGTAGGTGCTGCTTTTGATGGCAAAGTAAGAATTGCTAAAAAAAGTAAAAGTTATGGCAATGTAGTAGTAATACGTCATAGCAATGGATTGGAAACTTATTATGCCCACCTTTCGAAATTGAATGTACAGGTTGGCCAGGAAGTTTCGGCAGGCGATATTATAGGATTGGGTGGCAATACAGGATGGTCGCATGGAAGTCATTTGCATTTTGAAGTTCGTTATCTTGGTCAACCTATAAATCCTGCAGACATTATTTCTTTTGACGAGCATAAATTAGTTTCGGATACTCTTATGCTGAGTAAAAAAACATTTAGCTATGCTGCTAAAAATTATAACAAAGGATTGGCTAAAAACTATAATTCAAAAACAAATGTTGTTAACCAAAATGCAGGGAAATTAACCGGTAATGTATATGTGGTGAAACAAGGGGATTCGTTATATATTATTGCCCGTAAATATGGTACTTCAGTTAGTGTTCTTTGCCAAAAGAATGGATTAAGTACCAATTCCGTTTTACATCTTGGGCAGAAATTAAAGATTTAGATTAATATCTAACTTTTAAAATCCTTCTTCTTTCCAGATATATTCCAAGTCTTTAATATTATAGTAGGCTATCTTTTTATTCTTTTCAACTTTAATTATTGAACCTGTTAGATTTGTGATGGTGTCCCATTCGCAAGGAATAATAGTGTTTCCGCTATTATCAATAAAACCTAATTTATCATCAATGGTAACGATGCTTAATCTGTTTTTAAAATCCTCGGCTTCATCATAATTGAAACCAATAACAGATTTGCCTGCCTTATCAATAAATCCAACCTTATCGTTCTTTTTTACTTTAGCCAAACCGTTATTGAATTCGCCTGCCGCCTGGAATGTATAATGAATCTGTAATTTCAGTTTAGTATCAATATATCCCCACTTTTCTTTGCGCAGAGCAGCTGCAAGGCCTTCACTGAAAGGTTCTATTTTATCAAAATCTTTAGTAGTAATATATTTACCTTTCTTATCAATCAGCCCTTGCTTCTTATTTTTTTCGGCAACAGCACAATCATTTTTAAACTTTATTTCCGTACCGCTATAATCATATTCGATAGGTATAACCACCAGACCGTCATTATTTACAAATCCATATTTATTGTCTTTAACAACCATCATTAATCCTTCGGAGAATTCGCCAAGAAAATCGTATTCACATGGAAGAAAAGTTTCGCCTTTTGAATTAATAATGCCGAGTTTCTTGGCTGATTTTACGATTGCAAAACCGTGTTTAAAATTATCCACCCAATCATATTTACAAGGAATAAAAACTACTCCTGATTTATTAATAAAACCTTTTTGGCCGCCAATCTCAACTGATGCAAGTCCTTCAGAAAAATCACCTGCTTTTGAATAAGTGACAGGTATTACTAAATTAAGCGATTCGTCCATGTAACCGCATTTTTCTGCTTTTGAAACTACAGCCATTCCTTCCGAAAATTCTCCTATTTCATCATATTGAAAAGGGACAACCAACTTTCCTGATTTGTTTATTATACCATATTTAGTATTCTGCTTTACGATGGAAACCCCATGTTTAAAAGGTTCTACCTCTTCATAAATAAAAGGAATAACTAATTTGCCGGCTTTATTAATGAAACCAGCTTTACCATTCAAGCCGCACTCAGCAACTCCTTCAGAAAAATCCTCTACCCATTCATAAATATAAGGAATAGCTGAATGCCCTGTAGAATCGATAAAACCCCACTTCCCATTTTCGCGTGCAACAAATAATTTCTTTTGAGACAGTTCAATATCCTGATTAATAATATCAGAAAAAGGATAATCAGGAAACTCCTTTTTGAATTGAAGCAAAGATGTTGTTTTATAATCGGCTGTGTAAATGCTATATATATTATGCCAGGCAGTTTCTACATTAATATTAGTTGGATATTTCAAAATGAAATTGTGGTATTCCTCGATAGTTCCATGAGAAGTTGATAGAGCGTAAATAGAATTCTGGGCCTCATCTAAATAAGGCGAAGAAGGGTAATTGGTAATAAATCTTACAAATTCTTCGATAGTATTATTTTTTGTCGAAGCTTGAAACAATGTTGCTTCGTATCGCTCTTTGGTCTCTTTAATTTCTTTTGCATAAGGATATTTTTCAATGAAGTTTTTATACACTGTATAAGTATCTTCTTTTTTAACTTGATCGAAAACCATGCTATCCCTTAATTCGATAGCCTTAAAACATTGAGGTGCCGTTACATATTTTTCGATAAAGGAATTTAGAACATCAATTTTCTTTTTGCTTTTATATATATCAAATGCCTTATTATGGATTAACTCTTTCAGAGAGTCAATGGAATTGGCAGTTACATTAAACTGTTTATAATTTGCAATTGTTTTTATGTCTGCTTTTTGAAAAGCATTTTCAGACTTAATTATGAATTTATAAGCGCTGTCAATATTAAAAAAAGGATTGTCATTTCGATAATAAATAATACTTAATCCAAATGAAGCGCAAGCAGGCTCCTTGCTTAAAGATTTTTCAAACAATTGCTTTGCTTCAAAATAATTATAGATTTTGAGGGCATCGAATGCTTTGGAAATTTTATTTGCATGACCGATACTATTAAAAAAAAAAAACACAATAGAAAGATAACTTTCGATTTTTGCATACAATAATAAAATTTTGCAGTAAAATTAACAATTACAGCTAATGTTTAAGTTTTTTTATTTGCAGAAAGTATTTATTGTAATTTTACATTCGGAATTATTAAACAAATAAGGAGAAGCAAATGTTTTCAAGAGGGCAGTTAATTTTCGCATTGGTTTTCGCAATAACATTTATTATTGCGATAATATGGGCGTATAGCAAAGACAAGGTAGATAATAAGAAATTTTTTAAAGGAAGCTATAAGATTCTGTTGTTCTCATTATTTGTATTTTTCGCACTATTCGGAATAGTGAAATTAAAGCATTTATTTTTCCCTTAGGTTTATAATATTCCGGCTTTTTCTCCGTTAAGAAATACATATTACATCCGCGAACAAAAACTGCTGTCTTAAATGTCTTGATTTTGTTGAAAATTAATTTGACAAAATAGCAGTATTGATATATTAATTTATTAATTTTGACGTTGAATAGTTTACCGCCTCTCAATGAAAAATATTCTTTTTCTAATATTATTAACAACTTCATATTGTTCAATCAATGCAGGGACGCTTGTTCTGGAAGGTAAGTATCAAAATGAAAACTTATATGTTATTAATGGACAAACAGAAAATGGTGTTGGTTTCTGTACTTATCAAGTGTCAATAAATGGTAGAATTTCTACAGATGAGGTAAATTCAAGTTCTTTTGAAATTGATTTTACCCAGTTTAATATATTACCTGGTACCCCTGTAATTGTTAAAATTGATCATAAAGATGATTGTAGTCCAAGAGTAATAAATCCTCAAGTTTTGCAGCCTCATGCAACTTTCGAAGTATTAGACATTAATATTGATAAAAATGAAATATTGAACTGGACAACAAAAAACGAAATGGGTCCTTTGCCTTATACCATTGAGCAATTTCGTTGGCATAAATGGATAAAAGTAGGGGAAGTACTTGGAACAGGAAAAATGTCTAAAAACACCTATTCATTTAAAATTTCGCCACATTCAGGTGAGAATAAATTTCGTGTTAAACAAGTAGGTTTTGGAGATGTTTCAAAAAAATCAACTTCCATAAGTTATGTTTCCAGTGTAGCAACACCTACTTATGTCATCTCAAGAGATTCAAAAACTATTTCGTTCTCAGATGAAACAATGTACCAAATATACGATGCTTATGGAATCATTACCAAACAAGGTTTTGGTAAAAATTTAGATGTCTCCAACCTCAAAAAAGGAGTCTACTATATTTGTTATGACAATATAGTTATTGATTTTAAAAAGAGAAAATAAACTCTTCTATAAATTTACTTAGTTCTTCCCGGATATACTTTTAATGCTTGCTCCAGGCAGACCATTGCCTTTTTCAAAGCATCAATATTTAATACATAAGCCAATCGTACTTCATCAATTCCTGAGCCTGGTGTAGAATAGAAACCTGTAGCAGGCGCCAACATAACAGTCTGGCCTTCATATTCAAAAGATTCTAATAACCACTGGCAAAATTTATCAGCATTATCAATGGGAAGACGAGCGATGCAATAAAATGCTCCACTTGGCTTAGGACAAAAAACTCCTTCCATTTTATTCAATGCTTCAATAATGTAGTTTCTGCGTTCCACGTATTCCTTCTGTACTTTATCAAAATATTCCTTTGGTGTTTCCAAAGCGGCTTCTGCGCCTATTTGCCCAAATGTTGGAGGACTTAATCTGGCCTGAGCAAATTTCATAGCTGTAATCATGACTTCTTTATTTTTAGAAATCATTGCTCCTATTCGTGCGCCACAAGCACTATAGCGTTTAGAAATTGAATCTAAAAGAACAACATTATTTTCAATTCCTTCCAAATGCATCACTGATACATATTCCTTTCCATCATAACAAAACTCACGATACACTTCGTCACTTAATAAGAACAAATCGTATTTCAATATCAATTGTTTTAATGACTCCAGTTCTGCACGAGTATATAAATAACCGGTAGGGTTTCCGGGATTACATATCATTATCCCTTTAGTTTTCGGAGTAATTAGTTTTTCAAATTCAGAAACAGGAGGTAATGCAAAACCATTTTCAATAGTTGATTTTACAGGTTTAATAATTACATCAGCTGCACAGGAAAAACCATTGTAATTAGCATAAAATGGTTCCGGGATTATTATCTCATCGCCGGCATTGAAACAAGTCATCATCGCTATTTCAATAGCTTCGGAGCCGCCTGTAGTAATAATAATATCGTGCCAGTCGACAGGCATTTTAAAATTGTTATAATAAACAGCTAATTTTTTTCTATACGATTCGAAACCTGCGGAATGAGAATACTCCAACACTTTTATATTGGAATTTTTTATTGCATTCAACATTGTTTCAGGCGTTTCTATATCAGGCTGACCAATATTCAAGTGGTATATCTTTTTTCCTGCTTTCTTTGCAGCTTCAGCATAAGGAACCAATTTACGAATTGGTGATGAAGGCATGTTATTGCCTTTTATGGATACTTTTGGCATTCTATTTGTTTTTAAAAAGTTGCCAAAGGTAGTATTTAGTGCTGAAAGAAGAAATGATTAAAATAATATTTTATTGGCAGGTCTAATCAGCCGTTAATAAAACAACAAATCCTTCTTTGAAATTAATCAAAGAAGGATTTGAAATACTACTAACTATTACTAATTAGTGTTTTTGTTCTGTAGGAACTGGTGCTCCGGGAGCAGCAGGTGTAGTCCCTGGTGCTGGTGTTGGATCTGGTTTAACAACTCCTTTAATTTTGATGACTTTTGAAGGCACATCAGCATTTGAAGTTAATGTAACTGTTTTTTCAAAAGCACCTACTCTATCAGTTGCATAGTGTACTTTAATAACTGCTGATTCACCTGGTTTAATCGGCTCTTTTGGAGCTGTTGGCACTGTACATCCGCAAGAACCAGCTGCGTTGGAAATAATTAACGGTTCTTTACCTACGTTTGTAAATTTGAATTCACGGTTACCGTCTGCATTATGTTCTATTGTACCATAATCAATTTCTTCTGTCACAAATTTAAACTTTGGAGCATTTGGGTTAACCGGGTTTGGTGTTGTTGTTTCTTGTGCATTAACGCCTATAGCAGCGCACAAGATTAATCCTAAAATAATTGTTTTTTTCATTTTTCTGTTTTTTATTAATTGTTTATTTATTGTTATTGTTTATTGAGATTACTTTTTAATAATGTCTTTCCAATGGAGTTGCGCCATCATCCTTTTTCCCGTTTGCCGGAAATGCTTCCTCTACAACTGCAGGCTGAACTACTCCTTTAATTGAAATTACCTTTTCAGGTGTTTTTGCATTCGAAGTTATAGTAACTGTTTTAGTAAAATTCCCTGCACGTTTGGTATCATACGTTACCTTGATAACATTTGATTCGCCCGGTTTAATAGGCACATCTTTTGGATATGTAGGTACGGTACATCCGCAGGAACCTTTCGCATTCGAGATTATCAACGGCTCTTTTCCTGTATTCTTAAATTTGAATTCATACGTTCCGTTACCTGCATACTCAATAGTGCCAAAGTCGTGAGCATCTGTTTCAAAAGTTATCTCTGCCAAACTTGTTGACGCAGGGGTTGAAGCTTTTCCTGTTTCCTGAGCTTTTGCAAACACAGCTAACAGAAGTACCGAACTAATTGTAAATATTGCCTTTTTCATGATGTAAATCTAAACGTTTTAATAAGATTAAATTTTACGAAAAAATTATTTGCCAAAACCGTGCCAAAATCTAAAATCCAAAAGAAAATTTATTTTTTGTAGTTTTGCCGTTCTTTTTCGAAATGCAAAGAAAGTAATAAATTATGGATATTCCAAAAACATACGACCCAAAACTTACAGAAGACAAATGGTATGCCCATTGGTTGACTCATAAATTTTTTAAATCCACGCCGGACGAACGTGAACCATATACAATAGTAATACCACCTCCAAACGTAACAGGGGTGCTGCACATGGGGCATATGCTTAACAATACAATTCAGGATGTATTGATAAGGAGAGCGCGGATGCAGGGCAAAAATGCCTGCTGGGTACCCGGTACCGACCATGCTTCTATTGCTACTGAAGCAAAAGTGGTGGCTTTGCTGAAGGAAAAAGGAATTAAGAAAACAGATTTGTCTCGTGAAGATTTCCTGAAACACGCTTGGGAATGGAAACATAAATACGGCGGAATTATTCTTAAACAACTTGAAAAATTAGGGGCTTCCTGTGATTGGGACCGTACCCGATTTACTATGGAAGATGATTTGAGCGAAGCTGTAATTGATGTTTTTATTGACCTATATAATAAAGGCCAGATATACCGCGGTGTGAGAATGGTGAACTGGGATCCGCTAGGATTGACAGCTGTTTCGGATGAAGAAGTGATTCATAAGGAAGTAAATTCGAAGTTATATTATGTAAAATATAAAGTTGAAAGCCTCACCCCAGCCCTCTCCAAAGGAGAGGGAGAGTGGATAACTATTGCTACTACCCGACCTGAAACTATCCTTGGAGATACTGCTGTTTGTGTGCATCCTGATGATGAACGCTACAAACATTTGAGAGGAAAACGTGTGATTATTCCAATGGTTAACCGCTCGGTGCCAGTAATATTTGACACATACATTGATTTGGAATTTGGTACCGGAGCTTTGAAAGTAACTCCGGCACACGATATTAATGACTATAATCTTGGGGTAAAGCATAATCTTGAAGTGGTTGATACCATTGCTCCGGATGGAAAGATGAGTGCTGCGGCACAATTCTATATTGGCGAAGATAGATTTGCGGTTCGTAAAAAAATAGCGAAAGACCTTGATGAAATGGGTCAGTTAGTAAAGGTTGAAGACATCAAAAACAAAGTTGGTTATTCAGAAAGAACGGATGCTGTAATAGAGCCAAAGCTTTCGATGCAATGGTTTTTGAAGATGGATACCATTTCGAAACCGGCTTTGGAAAATGTATTGAATGGTGAAATAAAACTTATTCCTGAAAAATTTGTAAACACTTACAAACACTGGATGGAAAATGTTCACGACTGGTGTATTTCCCGACAATTGTGGTGGGGACAACAAATTCCTGCCTGGTATGATGATAAAGGCAATTGTGTTGTTGCAAAAACTCATAAGGAAGCAATAGAGAAATACAAAATACAAAATCCTAAATCTGAAATCCTAAATCTGAAACAGGATGAAGATGTCCTTGACACTTGGTTTTCCTCTTGGCTATGGCCTATTTCTGTTTTCGATGGTTTCAAAAACCCTGATGGTGCCGATATTAAATACTATTATCCTACGAATGATTTAGTAACTGCTCCCGAAATATTATTTTTCTGGGTGGCGCGTATGATTATTGCAGGGTATGAATATCGCGGAGCAAAGCCTTTTACCAATGTATATTTAACGGGTATTGTGCGTGATAAACAAGGCAGGAAGATGAGTAAATCTCTTGGTAATAGTCCTGACCCTATTGAATTGATTGAGAAATACGGTGCCGACGGTGTGCGTGTAGGAATGCTGTTGTGTTCGCCGGCAGGTAATGATTTGCCTTTTGATGAAAGTTATTGCGAGCAAGGAAGAAATTTCTCGAATAAAATATGGAATGCCTTTCGTTTAGTAAACGGGTGGGAAATAAGTGATTCTTTAGAAATTAATGAAATTAATAGAGCTGCCATTGATTGGTTCGATAATAAATTTCATAATGAATTAAATAAAATAAATGATTGTTATGATAAATATCGAATTAGTGAAACATTGATGTTAACATATAAATTAATTTGGGATGATTTCTGTGCGTGGTATTTAGAAATAGTTAAGCCTGAATATATGGACGGAAAATCACTCCCTATTGATAGAAAAACTTATGATGCTACTATTGAATTCTTAGAAAGGATTTTAAAAATATTACATCCTTTTATGCCTTTTATTACGGAAGAAATATGGAGTTTGCTCAAGAAGAGAGAAGAAAAAGATTGCATAATTATTTCTGAATGGCCACAATTGAACGTTGATTATAGATGGGATAAGGTTCAGGTTTTTGAAGAGTGTAAAGATGTTATCTCAACAATAAGAAATATTCGTCAGCAGTATAAAATCTCTCCTAAAGTGCAACTAAAGTTATATGTTCGTGTAGAAACAAAGGGAGGCGGGAATTTCGATAAGATTATTATGAAACTTGCAAACTTAGAATCATTTGAATATACCGATGATGTAATTGATGGAGCTATTACTTTTGTTAAAAGAAATGATAATTCTTTTGGAGAATTTTTTATACCATTGGGTAATGCTCTTAATAAAGGAGAAGAAAAAGAACGCCTCACAAAAGATTTGGAATACAATAAAGGTTTCCTGAAATCTGTACAGATAAAATTATCCAACGAAAAGTTTATTGCCAATGCTAAGCCTGAATTGATTGCCAATGAACGAAAGAAAGAAGCTGATGCGGAAGCGAAGATAAAAGCTATTGAAGAACAATTGACAGGATTGAATTAATCCGTTTTATTTAAGGATTGCTTTTGCTACTTTGGGGTCGATGATTACGGTATCGTGTTCAAAATCCAATTTGATTCTCCATTTTTGAAAGGTGTTTACTCCTAATATTACATCTTCCGAAAGATTGGGAATTACCATAAATTCATCAGAAAGACGGATGTCGTTATAATAAAAATCCAACCGAATTGCATATTCTATTTTTAGATAAATACCCATTGAAGCAGTTGCTACTTCTAACGGGTGGCGCATTTTTTCCAAGGTTGCCAACCCTTCTGCCGATTGCAAACTCATGCAGGAAAATGTAGCGCCCGAATCAAAAAGTGCTACTAATGTTTTTTCTCCTTTGGAGCCTTCAAACAATAAGGGTAATTTTATTATTGACATTTTATTTTTTTACAAAAGTACTTAATTTATTGGTGTTCCATTTATTTATCCTCGCTTAAAACTTATATCCTACATTAAAAGCAAGTCTTCCATCCAAATCCGAACCCAAAACAGTACCGATATTTTCTCCTGAAACCTTTTGCACCAAAAATGTTTTACTGGCTCCAACACCAAATAAAAAATCAAATGTTACTCTGTTTCTAATATAAAATTGGCAGCCTGTAATTGCTCCAATTGCATATTTGAAATAATAATAATCAGCAAAAAAGTGTGTGTTTTTAGTATTAGGATAAGCATTGTAATTAATGGTTTCAGTCCATTCATCCCAAATTTCTTCATCTCTTATATATTTTAAATAGGCTCCCACATAAGGACCCGAACAAACTTTCCGTTTCAAAATAAAGAATTTATATTCAGGAATAATTTGAAATATATTTCTTCTATTGGCTAATGCACTATCTGGAGAATTGGCATTGGCTTTAATAAAATGATACGTTCCTGTCACTTGTACACTATTTCTTCTATTTATTATTTTTTCAACGGTTAGCGACATATCTCTTTCTACTTTTGAAAAAACTAAATCTGCAACGGGCAACGGCACATCCGCTTTCACAATCAAACCTAATTTCTTTGTTTTGGTTGAATCCTGCGCAAATCCTCTGAAAGAAAAAAGTACTATTAATATAGATAGGAAGTAATTCACCAATTTTTTTATCACAACCATTTTTTTACCCGCTTTAAAACTTTTAATATCTCTTAAGGTTTTTTCTTTTTAGGTGGCCACATTCCATAAACAGAGTGAGTAAATTTAATAGTGTCGGCTGGTATTTTTTCATTATTTATTATTGCAATATTATAGTCCATATAACCAGGGAATGCAGGTCTAAATGAAATATCAAAAGTATTTTTAATTCGCGAGGTTGCCCCTCCATTAAGCAATACGCTTATTTTCTTAAAATATTTTATTTTATTAGTGTCAATGACTATGTAAGCTATATAGCCTTCTTTATAATCATCCCCAATATAAACAGAATCGTGTTTTGCATAAATTTTATAAAAATCCGCTAAGTGAATTCGATTAAAGTCATTGGTACTAAGATGCTTTTTGTTATGCCCTTTTTCATATTGTTCAAATTCAGCATTCCCTTTTTCTGTTAGTTTAATTTCTAAGTTAGCTGCCATTGAAAGTATATAAAACTTGTTTCCCTCTGGTTTTAGCAATTCATTATTGTAATGAACAATTGCATTTTTAGGATCTTTAATTATTTCCGTGTCAATCTCTATATAACATTTATATTTCTTATGAAGAACATCTGAATTTTTATTCTCTTTAATCTGATACCAATGCGTTTGTCCAAATAGGTTCACAGACAAAAAAAGCAATCCAATAATTAGTTTTTTCATTTTTATTAAATTTTATTTATCTAACAAAGATAGTTCTTTATATCTACTTTTAGAAAATATTAAAATCTACTTCTATGAAAACAAAAGAATATTTAATTATTTTTTATGATAATAAAAAACAATCTACAAGTACATTTATTTATTCAGCAAATAATATGAGAGAATGTTATTTGTATGTTCATCAAACTATATTATCCAATGTAATATATGATGATGAACATAACCTGCCGCTTGCTGTTGTTATCACGGAAATATCTGAAAAGACGCTGCCTATAGAACTTTCGGAGATTGATACCGTGTTTATTGTTTTTTGTAAAAAGAAAGGATATAAAGACCTTGATATAAAAGCTTTTATTGAATTGAGTGATGGGAAAACAGTGCAACTGGCGGCTGATAATTTAGGTATTGGAAAAAAAGTGCTGGAAATAATTATTACTAATCTCAATGAATCTACCGGATGCGGTACTTCCAAACAATCCATTACTTCGCTTTATAAATCTTCTCAGGAAAAATAAAAAAAGAAATAGGGACTTCCCTACGTTTCTCTTCTTTTTACCAAATACTTTTGTCGTGTTAAGGTCATTGAAGGTTTTGAAAGTAAAAATAATCGGAGGCAATTTTAAAAAACAGGAACTCCCAAATAAAATAAAGGAGCTCCCAAATAAAAAACGGGAACTCCCTTTTTAAAAACTTGAGCTCCTAAATAAAAACAGGGAACTCCCTTTTAAAAAACAGGAACTCCTGAATAAAAAACGGGAAGTCCCTTTTTAAAAACAGGAGCTCCCAAATAAAAACAGGGAACTCCCGAATAAAATAAAGTAATTTAATAAAACGGAAAAAGAGTTAATAATAATAGTAATAACAATTAAATAAATAATAAAATGTCAGACAGTACAGACCAATTTGGCGGACCCGACGAAACGTATGATACGCTTGTAAATCAAATAATGGAAGAAGTAACGGATAATGCTGCCGACTGGGATATTGATACCACCGTAATAGCAGCAGGCGCGACTTTGCTTATTGCGTGGAGCAAAATATATGCGATTACTAAAAAGAAAACTAAGTCCAACACTACTCAAAGGGATAAAAAAGACATAGCACGCGCTAATCTTAGTAAATGGATGCGTAAATTTGTGAAAGTATGGATTTATGCAAACGATTCGATGGATGACGGAGATGTGTCGGATTGCGGATTAAAACCACATAAAACTACTAAAACCAAGATAGGCAAACCTGCAACTGTGCCTTTGATGGCGATGCAGGCAGGCAATCCTCCAAATGTAAAATCATTTTATCGCCAGCAGCCGGATGCTAAAGGTGTGAAAAAAAGAGGAAAACCGGAAGGTGCAGCACGTGTGGAAACAGCTATTTTTATTTGTACGCCGCTGCCGCCTGATGCTCAAGGAGTGATTGCTTTTGCTGTGCCACCCGATAGTGCTGATGATTATGGACGGATAGAAGACGGAACACGTACACCGATGATTCTTGTTTTCAACTCAAAATATTCAGGTCTCCTGTTTTATTCCTGTTCCCGATGGGTTACCGCTACCGGTATTAAAGGCGACTGGAGCGCACCGCAAAGTTTCCGAATTCCGTAGGTACGGATAACGAATGGATACGAATTTGCGAATTGATGTTTGACAGGATATTAAAATCCCATTATGAAAATACATAATGGGATTTTTTGTTAGTTGCAAAGAAAGAATGATTAGTTTTGAATAATGAAAAGAAGTAAATATATCCTAATTGTATTTTTTGTTACAATTTTAGTTTCTTCATGTAAAAGAGAAGACTGGTGGTTTGAGAATACTAGGATTGTGGGTAAGGTAACTGATTATTGTAATGGGCAGCCAATTCCAAATGTAACAATTCAGTTGTTTAGAGGAAGTAAAGGAGTAAAAACAGGTACTGATTATCAATATTTAAAAAGTTGTTACACTGATGCGAATGGATTTTATGAAATAAAATTTTCGGCGATACCTAAGCAGGAATACTCATTCCTCTTGGATGACTCTAGGGAAACTTTTGAATGGCAGGTTACTAATATACATAAAGGGAAAGAGCAGGAAATAAATATCCCAGTTAAAATTTATTATGAGCCTCAATTATATTTGACTGTTAAAAACAATTCACCATTTGACAATAATGATCTTCTTTCCATCGTCTTTCAAAATCCTGCTTTTTATACCAGTAATAACCTTTATAATCCCTGGAATATTACGGGGCAAAATATAAATTTTAACCTAAAATTGAATGTTCCATTCAGTTATTGCGATCCACAGTTAGTTAAATTTAATTGGACTGTCAGAAAAAACAATATTACTAATAGCTTCTCCGATTCCGTATTGTGTTATGCCGCTTCATACAATACATATACACTAAACTATTAATGAGGTTTTATAACACTTCTCATTTAATCTCCTTTTTTCCTTACATTTGAAAACCAAATAAAATAATAAATGGCTACAAAAGCGAAAGCAAAAGTTCAACATCCTTTACCTGCAGCAAAACAAAATAATACCACTCTTTTTATTGCTATTTCAGTACTTGCCATCATCGTCAGCATTGTTTATTCATACAAATTAAAATGGCTTGGCGATGATATTTTCATTGCTTTGCGATACGTTCAAAATTTTGTTTCGGGCAACGGACTCGTTTATAATAAAGGCGAAAGAGTAGAAGGATTCACTGATTTTTTCTGGATAATGCTCATCAGTTTTTTTACATGGCTTAAGCGCGACCCGCTGGTAACTGTGCAGGTACTGGGTATTTTGGCTTCCGTAGGTACATTAACATTAGTTTCCATCATCACTTATAAAATATCAAAACGGAGCAAAACATTTATACTTCCCTTTATTACATTGATGCTCGCGCTGAATTATGATTATAATACATGGGCAACTTCGGGGCTCGAAACGTCGCTGTTCAGTTTTTTATTATGCTCTGCATTTTATGTTTTTTTCTTTACAGAAATAAAAGAAACAAAACGATATATGTTATCCGGTTTATTTTTATGTCTGGCATTGCTCACCCGCCCTGACACACTATTGATAGTCTTTCTGGCGAATCTGCTTTTTGTCTGCAATTTATTTTTTCAGAAAACGGAGATTGTAAAAATCATTAAAACGCTGTTGTTTTTCAACCTCGCCATTATCGTTATTTATATTCCTTATTTCCTCTGGAGATATAATTATTATGGTTTTATTTTTCCGAATACTTACTACGATAAATTAGGCGACGAAAGTAATTTCAGCAAAGGATTTGATTACATCTGGCTTTATTTCAAACCACATTTTGTTTCGTTGCTGGCAATAATTCTTCCACTGTTTATCATCTTCCCGTTATTAAAAAACAAGTTTAAAAACAACCTCAAAGAATTTTTAAAAGACAACTGGAATGCAGCGTTTCTGGTAAGTGTAAAGATTGTTATTCTTTATTTAATATTCTTTGTTGCCAAAGTAGGCGGCGATTTTATGTATGCGCGTTTTATCATCCCAATTGCACCATTTATTTATTTTATAATTCTGTATTCAATACTGAAACTTGTAAAACCTAAAAATGTAAATCTATATCTCGGTCTATTAATTCTGGCAAGTTTTATAGAAACAACTTTAAGGATGGATATCTTTAAAAAAACAGATGCAAACGGAAAAGAAATAACAACATGGAACGGCGATGTGTCAGATGAACGTTACGTTTACACGAGTTATTATCCAATGGAAGCGGAGATAAAAATGGGCAAGGCTTTGCATGCTGCTTTTGAAGGCATAGATGCGCGAATGCTTATAAAAGGCGGGCAGGCTTGTATGGGATATTTTGCAAACTTCAGTTATATACAGGAGTTTCACGGCTTGACAGATACATTAATAGCACATTCAAAAATAGAACATCGCGAACGTATTGGTCATGAAAAGCACGGCAGTATTGAACATTTCGAAAGCAAAGACATTAATTTCGTGTTCCCTATCCATGCACGGCCAATTACAAAAGATACGTTCCGCTACGCGAACATTAACTTTTCTCCATATCAGTTCAAGACAGAGATTATAACTTACAACAGTAAATTAATTGCACAGTTAAAAGCAAAGCTCGGCGATAACTTCCAGTACACCGACTTTCCGGCGTATCTGGATTATTACATTGCCAATAAATTACCCGGTTTTTCTTACGAAAAATTAAAAGCGGATTATGATAATTTCTCACTTTATTATTTCAAACATAATGAAGATAAAGAGCGGGAAAATAAGTTTGTCATTGCATTAGCCAATAAAAAAGGTTAATTTTGGCGTAGGAATTCTCCATCCTGTATATGTTTTTATTCGCTCTATAAATAAATAGTTGTACTTGATTTATTATTCACTTAACAAAAAATAATCATGTTAAAAAGTAAACTTATTATCGGATTAGTTGCAGTTATACTGCTACTGTTTTCTACTACTGCCAGCTATTCACAAAAACGTTCAAGAAAAGCAGTAAACGATTCAATGAGCGTTTTGAAAAAAGCCGGGAAATTAAATGGGCACGAACAAATTGTATTTAATACAAAACCGCTAACCCCTGTAGTTAGAACAAATACAAGTAATAAATCTTCAAGAACCAATGCCTGTGACTGTTGGCAAACTGTGGACAATACCTGGTCTGTTTGTCCTTTTGATGGAAGTGGAGGAAATGGTGGACCAGGAACTGCACCACTTTACCAAAATGATGATTGGACAACTCCATTAATTAATTTACCTTTTACTTTTTGTTTTTATGGGACTAATTACAATTCATTATATATAAATAATAATGGGAATGTTTCTTTCGGTGCGCCATATTCAACATTTACTGCCAATCCTTTCCCTGACCCTACTTTTGTTATGGTTGCACCTTTCTGGGGAGATGTAGATACTCGAGGTACAGGAAGTGGCGTTGTATATTATAAAGTAACTCCAACTGCGCTACTAGTGCAATGGGATTCCGTTGGTTATTATGATTCTTATGTAGATAAAAAAAACACATTTCAATTAATAATTACTGATGGGACTAATTCAATAATTCCAAATGGGAATAATGTTTCATTTTGTTATCAGGATATGCAATGGACTACGGGAGATGCTTCAAACGGAGTAAATGGTTTTGGTGGAACTCCTGCAACAGTAGGTGCTAACAAAGGTGATGGTGTAAATTATATTCAGTTCGGAACATTTGATACGGCAGGTTCAGTTTACAACGGACCGACAGGAGCAGCAAGTGGAATTGACTGGCTTGATTATAAATCATTTTATTTTAATACTTGTTTTGCAGGCAATATACCGCCAATTGCAAATGGAATGGGATATTGCGACACAATGACTTTATGTGTTGGAACTGCTCAAAATTTCAATATATTGTTTATGTCTCCCGAAGCCGGTCAAACTACTACCGTTACTGCCACTGCTACGTTGAACGGTTTTACTGTTACAAGTAATACACCTGCAAATAATGTCCAGTTTAATGCACAGTTAATTGCTTCAGCATCCGATGTAGGTTATAATACAATAACATTTACCGCTACTGATAACGGGACTCCTGCACAGACAACAACTGTAAATTTAGTTATTCATATTTTAAATTCTCCTGTTGTAAATTCCGAACCTGATGCTTCGGACTGCGCCGGTGCAGTACAATTAAATGCAACTGGCGGCACAATTTATACATGGAGTCCGGCGGCAGGATTGAGTAATCCTAATATTCCTAACCCTACTGCAAATCCTACAGTCACTACTACATACATTGTAAATGTTTCGAATGGTACTTGCAGTGCCAATGATACAATTGTAATCTTCGCAGGTTCAGTAATTAATGTATCGCCTAATCAAAGTATATGTGCCGGACAAAGCGTAAACCTTAGTGCTTCAGGTGGCGTTACTTATTCATGGAGTCCGGCGGCAGGATTAAATTTTACTAATATTGCCACCCCTGTTGCCACTCCAGCAACTACGACTACCTATACTGTTACAGATGTGGATGCCGCAGGCTGTACCGGGACAGGTACTGTTACTATTACCGTGACACAATATCCTGTTTTTACACCTGAGCCTGATGTTTCAGCATGTAATGGACCTGTACAATTAAATGCGACCGGCGGAACTACTTATAGCTGGAGCCCTGCAACAGGATTAAGTAATCCGAATATAGCAAACCCTACTGCTAACCCAACAGTGAATACAACTTATATTGTAAATATCTCAAATAATAATTGCAGTATTCCTGATACAATAGTTGTTTTTGCACCGCCCGCAGTTAGTGTTTCTCCCAATCAAACAATTTGTGCGGGTCAAAGTGTAAATCTTACAAGTACGGGTGGCACTACTTATTTATGGAGTCCTTCATCGGGTTTAAATAATCCGAATATCGCCAATCCGGTTGCTACGCCATCTTCCACAACTACTTATACGGTAACAATTACAGATACTCACGGGTGTACTAAAACTGGCACAGTTACTATTACGGTCAATCCAATTGCACATATTTCGCAATTTAATTATTATCCTTCTTCACCTGTTTATGTTAATACTCCAATTAGTTTTACCGATACTTCAGTGACTAATATAAACGGATATACCTGGACGTTCGGAGAAAACAGCAGTTCTTCGTCTCAAAATCCTACTCATTCTTATCCTTTACCGGGTACATATAATGTCTGCCACGTAGATTTAATAGCTTCAGGGTGCGTAGATACTGTCTGTAAATCCGTAGAAATAATTCCTTATAACATTACCATTCCAAATGTTATTACACCTGATGGAAATGGGGATAACGATGCCTTATCATTTAAAAATCTGGAATATTATCCTGGAAGTAAAATTGAAATTTATAATCGCTGGGGAAATAAAATATATGAAAATCCGGATTATAAAAATGATTGGCAGGGTATTGGTAAATCAGACGGTACTTATTATTTTATCCTATTCCAGAATGATGGTAAAAACACAACTATACCTGGATTTTTCACAATACTTCATAAGAAGTAATTATTAAAAGCAATATAGGACTTTCTTTTAAGTTTATTTCTGAATTTATTAATTGAGTTAAAATGGATTAATTATGGGCAAATACCATAAAAAAGTCTAATTTTACCCTCCAAATTATTAATATCTGATTCTCTAAAATGTTTTATTATAAAAAGTGGGCGATAGTTATTCCAATGGCTAATGAAGAGCAGGATTTTAAGCCCTTCATCGATATGTTGAATTTTGTTATTAATGAATTAAATCCAGGCAATATTTATTTTGTAATTGATAAAGCATCTAAAGACCGTACTCTCGAACTTTGTCAGGAACTTAGTGCAAAAGACAACCGATATGTAACCGTGTGGGCTCCCGAAAATAAAAATGTGGTAGATGCTTATGTTCGCGGATTAAGAGAAGCGTACGAAGCAGGCCATGATTTAATTATTGAGATGGATGCCGGTCTTTCCCACGACCCAAGAGCCATTCCAATGTTCCTTCGTGTTTTGAATGAAGGAAACGAATGTGCATTTGGCAGCCGTTTTATAAATGGCGGTTCGATGGGCGACTCTCCATTTAAACGGAGAATGTTATCCAAAACAGGAACTGTATTGGCAAATGTTTTATTAGGTACAAAATTAAGAGACATGACATCAGGTTATCAAGGATTTCACAGGGATGTGGTAGCTAAGATTATTAATCATGATTTTAAATCCAAAGCACATTTTTATCAAACCGAATTAAGATATTTACTTCGCAAACGTAGAAACTTTGAAGTGCCGATACATTATCAGGCACCTTCTCCGCGTGTTTCTCCAAACGCAATTAAAAATGCCTATCAAACTTTATTCTATTATTTTATTCAACGATTGATAGGAAATAAACCTACTCTATAGAATTGTCAAATTTCAGATTACAAATTATAAATTAAATCTATGTCAAAATCATTAATAATAACTTCCATTGCCAACGACAAACATCCTATTTTAATTCAGTTTGCAGAGGAATGTAAAAAACGTAATCTTAACTTTATAGTTATAGGTGATACTAAATCTCCTGCTGATTTCAAATTAGAAGGTTGTGATTACTGGAGTGTCGAACGTCAGCAAACATTACCTTTTTCTTTGGCAAAGATTACCCCTACCCGTCATTATTCACGTAAAAATTTAGGTTATTTACTTGCCATAAAAAATGGTGTTACAGAGTTGGTTGAAACAGACGATGATAATATTCCACGTGAAGAATTCTGGAATGAAACACAACGCAAAGTTAAAAGTTATGCTTTTGAAAATACAGGATGGGTAAATGTTTACCACTATTTCACAAAACAATTTATATGGCCTCGCGGTTATCCATTAGAAGAATTGCAGAAGAAACAAACAGAACTCTCTACTTTAAAATTGGAGTCAATTGATTGTCCTATTCAACAGGGATTGGCAGATGAGAATCCTGATGTGGATGCGGTTTATAGATTGACGTATCCATTGCCTCTTTCATTCGAAATAAAAAATAAAATTGCTTTGGGAAGAAATGCCTGGAGTCCATTTAATTCGCAAAACACCCATTGGTTTAAAGAAGCATTTGCATTGATGTATCTTCCTTCCTATTGCAGTTTCCGAATGACTGATATCTGGAGAAGTTATGTTGCGCAGCGTATTGCTTGGGAATGCAACTGGAGTGTTTTGTACCACGAATCAACTGTATGGCAGGAGCGCAATGAACATAATCTGATGAAAGATTTTGAAGATGAAATACCGGGCTATACTAATAATTTGAATATTTGCAAAGAGCTTCAAAGCCTTTCTTTAAAGGCAGGGAAGGAACATATTTATGAAAATTTAATTGCCTGTTATCAAAAATTAATTGAGATTAATGTGGTAGGAAAAGACGAGATTACCTTGTTAAATGCATGGATTGCAGACTTGTCAAAACTTGTATGACAAATAAAAAGCCTACCTTTGTAAAAACAATAAACAATATAATTTGATATTTAAAGATTTTAATTTTGAGACAAACCTTCAGGAAGGGCTAGATTCAATGGGGTTTGAAACCCCAACACCAATTCAGGAACAGGCAATTCCAATAATACAAAACAACAAGGATTTAATAGGCTGCGCACAAACAGGTACCGGGAAAACTGCGGCTTTCCTTTTGCCGATATTAAATAAACTTACAATTAACCCTACCGATTCTACCAATACTTTAATTGTGGTTCCTACCCGTGAACTTGCATTGCAGATAGATCAGGCATTACAGGGGTTTTCATATTTTACTTCTGTCAGTTCTCTTGCCATATATGGCGGCAGCGATGGCAGTGTATTTGAACGGGAAAGAAAAGCATTGACCGAAGGTGCAAATATTATTATCGCAACTCCAGGCAGATTGATGGCTCACTTAAATATGGGCTATGTAAAGTTTGATAAACTGGAAACCTTAATACTTGACGAAGCTGACAGGATGCTGGATATGGGCTTTGTAGATGACATATTAAAAATTACCACCTACCTGCCTAAAGTAAAACAGACATTAATGTTTTCGGCAACGATGGCACCAACTATTCGTGCGCTTGCTACCAAGCTTTTGCATAACCCAGAGCACATTAGTATTTCGCTTGCAAAACCTGCGGAAGGAGTAATACAGGGAGCGTACCTTGTATATGATGGACAGAAGAATGCATTGATAAAATCGCTGCTTGCAGGAAAAGAATTGACAAGTGTTATCATTTTTGTTTCAACAAAAATAAAAGTAAAAGAACTGGAGCGTGATTTACAGAAAGCGCACCTGAAAGCCAAAGCGATACATTCTGATTTGGAACAAAACGAACGCGAAGAAGTGCTTCGTAATTTCAGAAGCAAACAGTTACAAATATTAGTGGCTACGGATATTCTTTCGAGAGGAATAGATATTGAAGATATCGGACTGGTCATAAATTATGATGTACCAGGTGATGCTGCGGATTATATTCACCGAATCGGACGAACTGCACGTGCTTCTGCAACCGGTGTTGCCTTGACTTTTATTAATGAGTGGGATCAGCAAAAGTTTTTGCAGATAGAAACTTTAATTGGAAGTGAAGTGAAAAAACTTCCTTTGCCACCTGAAATTGGTGCAGGACCTGCTTATACTCCTTTGGTGAAAATAAAAAAACCTTTCCTGAAAAAGAAAGGTTTTAATAAGGACAGAAGACCTGCAAGAAAATAATTTCTTTAGTTTTTATTATTTACAACTATCTTTTCCTTGTGAATAATGTTTCCGTCTGTAATATTCAAAAAGTAAATTCCTGATGAGAAAACTCCGCAGTTAATTCTTAATTTATTTTCTGCTGACTTCTCACTATAGAGTTGCTCTCCGAGTGTATTATAAATTTCAACAGTAATATTCTGACTCGCATTTTTATTGATTACATAAATAAACAATTCCTCGTTACATGGATTTGGATATACCTGAATATTGCTGTTATCATTTAACGCTGTGATGCCGCTACTTACAAAATGAATAATGTTTGATGAATCCGAGCTGCAGCTATTGGCATCAGTTACAATTACGAAGTAGTCTCCGCTTGCAGAAGGCGAATAAGATACAGCAGTTGCGCCGCTTATACCTCCTGAAGAACTATTGTACCATTGATTTCCAGTAGCTGAATTTGAGTTTAATACTGTTCCCGCCTGTGAAATAACGGGTGTTGCAGGAAGCGGATTGACAATTAAATGAATTGTATTTGATGAAGCAGGATTGTTTGTTACACAAGAATTTGAAGAAGTGATATGACATGTGATTGTTGAACCATTTGCTAAAGTGGAAGATGAAAAGGTACTGCTATTGGTGCCCGCATTGCTGCCATTTACTTGCCATTGATATACAGGACTGCCTCCTCCGTTAACTGCATTAGCATTAAAAACAGCAGCAGTTCCCTGACAAATTACTGTATCAATTGAAGTAATGGATGCACTTACAAGAGGCATCACCGAAGGGCGCAAAGCAACATCAACTCTTGTACTATTCATATCTGTTACTACAACATTATTTATGGTTTTGGAAACATATCCCGGTGCAGAAAATGTAACACTGTATGTTCCCTGATAGATTGGGCGATGATAATCGCCGACAGAAGACGTGGAGTAAACATGCGAACTATCTACATCATGACCTGTAATAAATACTTTTGCTTTTAGAGGCAAGCCGCTGCAGGAATCAGTAACTATGCCACGAAAACCATGCAGACATTCCTGCATATAATTCAAATAGGATTTGCTATTTGCATTCCATTTATTTGTAAAATCTGTGGTAGGAATAAGTTTGGTATTTGATAATTCGATGGTAACTTCTCTGCAATGTTTATAGTAATTCATATAATCCTGACGACCGCCTGTTACCTGATACCAAGCATACCCGTCAGTAATTCCGTTTGCATTTACACTTGTAAAATAACCAGCTGCAGCATTTGCCTGAGCAGTATCCGCATATTTGGCAGATTCTCTAACATACCAGTTATTATCTGCATGAAGTCTTGTCCAGGTATCCCAGGGATAATTAACTACTTCGGAACCGCCATGAAAATTAGCCGACATAGTCAAGTTAAGTGAATCGGCAAAGTGCATGAAAGCTACTGTTTCGGGTTGCCACGCATTTCCATCAGGATGCTGACCTGCCTGAGGGTCGGGATAATTTCTGTTCAAATCAACATTATTTGCATTGTATCTTATTGCTCCATTTACTGTGTTGTCTCCGCCTTTATATGTTCCATCAGGGTTTGCAAGAGGGTTTATCCATATCTCAATAGAATTAATAAGGTTGGTAACTCGTGTATTTGTTCCGTAATTGGATAATAAATAATCAGCATAATCGAGCATCCCAATGTATCCTGCAGTCTCGTCGGCGTGCATTGTTGAGGTATATAAAAACTGAGGTTTATCCTGATGAACATTTACATTGGAAGAAATTTTAAGTGCCAGCAACCGGTGTCCGCTGGGCAATGTACCGATTAATACCAGCTTACAAATGGAAGGATAAGTAACTGCATAATTTGCCATCATCGTTTCATATTGCTGATAAGTAGGGTATGCGGTTAGGGGAGTATGTGATTGTGGGCTTCTTAAACTGCCCATTGGATTATGCACGTTACTGTTGGCATTGGGCAATATGGTATAATTATAATTAAGAGTGATGAACTTCTTGAATTCTTCCTTATTAGCCACAGCCCATACCTGCAGGTCTTTTACGTTATCAATGGAAATGATTCGGGTGAGTGTATTAATCTCACTTCTGTCGGTTATTTGAAACGTAAAATATATTTCAGTTTTATGCTTGAATAATCTGTTAACGGTTCTGTTTTGCTGCCTTGTAAGGTTTTGAGCTGATGAATAAACTGATATAAAACAGAACAGGATTAAGTAATATTTTTTCATTGTACTAAATTTAGTGAACTACAAATGTATAAATAAATAAGGTTTTAATTTTTAAAAGAAGGTAAGATGTAATATTTATAAGATAAATGAATTGCGTTTTAGAAGTGGCAGGTAAAATTTATATTTAATTAGACTTCTTTCATAATTCAATTGATTTTAGATTCTTCGCTTCGCTCTGAATGACAAGTTTCGCTTGTTTTGGAGAGGGGGAGAAAAATACCTGTCATTCAGAGCGAAGCGAAGAATCTCCTGCTTGAATTATGAAAGAGGTCTATTGTATAAGATAAGTTCAACCCTAAATTTCAACTTAGTTAATATCGAATAATTTTGTCATTTGTCGGCAATGAAATAAAATGTTTTTGACTCTAATAAATCGGTAAAAAAAGCTCTTTGATTATTTTCTTTTCGCCAGCATTTTTACCTTTTTAAAGGACTATTTAAGGTTTTGGGTCAAAACTCAAATCATTTTCTTCAATGTTTACAGGTGTTTGACCGCAACTCGGTAGTTTTGATGCTTTACTCATTGGTTTGGAGCCAAAACTCAGGAGTAAAAGCACTTTACTCGGGAGTAAAACGGGTTTACTCAGGAGTAAATGACGAAAAGCTCGGGAGTAAATGCCATTTACTCGGGAGTTTTGGGCAAAAACTACCGAGTAAAGCACAAAAACCAATGAGCTGAGGGTAATAAGGTTTGAGCTGAGCAAAAAAAGGGTTGAGTAAAGAATAAAAAGCAACGAGGCGAGCATAAAAACCAATTAGTTTTGATAACCAACTAATGAGTTTTTATCAAAAAGAAATGAGTCGAGGTAAAAGTGAAATAAGGTATTAAGTAATAATTGAATTGGCAAACTGCTTTGTAAAAAATCATAAACAATAATCTTTATCTAATCTCCCAAATAAATAATCATTAAAGCAAAATTCCCGTTCCGGAATTACTGGAACGAGACTTTTTTATTAAAACTTAGCTGCAAATCCTACATAAAAACTTCTGCCGAGAGAAGGAATGATTCCCGGACCGGGATATTCATTAGTACGCATGGTAAAGTATTTTGCGTCCGCAAGATTATTAACACCAAGTTTTATCTGATAATTTTTTATCTTTAAAGTTGCCGACCAGTCTATCACCTGATATGCAGGAATAATACCAATTTCGGCATCACTGCTATATACAGTATTGTTGGCATCTGAAAAAGATTTGGATGTGCTGCTGTATAGTAAAGTAGTAGAAATTTTTTTAATAGAATAAGTAAGTCCTATTCTTTCTATTGTTTTTGGTGCAAATTCAGCTATGTTGCCCTTATAAATTCCGCTTACATATCTTGCATCGTCATAAGCAAACGAATTAAAAAAACTTACAGTTCCGAATCGTGATTTATGAGTAAATAGCTTTGTAATGTTTAATTCCACATACGTTTCGGCACCCTGATGAACTGAATTAGCCACATTGGTTTCATAAGTATATGCGTTACCGCTTGCATCGGTAAGATTTTCAATGGCTATTTCATTGTTTTTTACCATATAAAAAACGCCTAAGCCGAAATTAAGAAAGTTTTTTACAGAGCCTCTCCATCCCAAATCAGCATTGTAGCCACTTATATCTTTAAGGTTCGGGTCTATTTTTGCATCAATATCCAAGCCTAACGGATATTGAAAAGAATATTCGATAGGGCGATAAGCCTGTGAAATATTGCCATAGATATTAGTAGTTAAAGACGTTTTGAACTGAATTCCGATACCTGCAAGGGGAATATATCTGGCTTTGCTTTCGTTTACATTTATTATAGAATCATCATCAGTAGTAACATATCCTTTAGCTGTCGATTTAATATACTCATACCTGATACCGGGCGTTACAGAAAGGTGTTGCCCAATATGAAAAGTGTTTTCAATAAACGGGGCTACGTTAAGAGTAGTAAAATCAAGGTTGTTGGCATAAGTTCCTTCATAAAGTCCTAAATCAAAATTACTGCCTGATGAGCCGATGCCGCCTTCTTCACGGTTCATAAAGCCACTGAAAAATCGAACACCTGCAGCAAGAGTTTGTTCGATGCCGGCAATATTATAACTGGCAATCAAACGGAGTTCGGAAGTAGAACTTTTAAATCCTTCATGTTCTACTTCGCGAGGTAAGTAACTGTTTGTAGCGGTACTTATGCTGTCAATGGCACCTGCTCCTCCATCTTCATTCCTCCATACAATATTACGCTGACTAAGATTTAATGCTGATTTGAAAGACAGCATCACTTTATTTGTTATTTTATAATCTGCTGTAAGTGCCAGTATATTCCATGGAGTAGTAAGCCAGTTGCGCGAACGGAATGATTGCTGAGGGTCCTGATTAAATTCGGCATCATCCAATCCGCCAGGCATGTGAATTTTATTTCTTAATAAAGAATATTCAAACCCGATTTTGAATTTGTTTGTAACATTATATTGTATTCGCGCAAATCCGATTGCCTGTTGTACCTGTGAATTAGGCCGCCAGCCTGTTATGCCTTCATACTGAATAAAAGTATAATAACTCCATTTTTTATATGTTCCGCCAATAGAATTAAATGAATTCAAGAGACCAAAACTGCCGCCTGTCTGTTCAGTATTAAATTCAAAAGGTTTATTTTCGGGTGCGCTTTTCACAATATAATTTATTACTCCGCCAAACTGGGGACCGAATTGAAGGGAGGATGCGCCGCGAGTAACTTCAATACGCTCAATAGCTGCTAATGGCGGCAGATAATAGGATTCAGGATAACCATAAATATCACCTGCAATGTTATATCCATTTTGACGGGTATCCAATTCAACTGATTGAGCAGGATTAAGCCCTCTGAAACCAATACCGTTGGAAGGAAAGCCGCCACCTTCGGTTTCGGAATAATTAGCCCCGGGAATTCTGCCGACAGACTGGCGAGGATTATTCTGAGCCGTATTTGCATCAAGACTATCCAAAATAACTACTTCATTTTTCATTCCTGAATAAATAACACCGTCATGAACTTCATCCAAATGCCCCATTCCGCTGATAGTTGAAATACCATTTACAGTAATCTCCTTTAAGTTTTTTATATCAACATGCAGAGGAATATTAATTTCTATTGATTGGTTTTCTTTAATATCAGTTTCATAAGTCAATGTTTTGAAACCAATAGAATGGATTATTAAAGTTTGATTTCCAATGGGGATATTTTTCAATTGAAACTCCCCTTTATCATTAGTTGTAACTGCCAGAGAAGATTATATTGACAAATGGAATTGGAGAGTTGGTTGTATCCGAAATGATACCATGTAAAGAGCCGGTTTGTGCAATAGTCTTATTTGTCATAAATGTTATAAGACAAATCAGGAATATTTTAATAATTGTTTTCATTAAACTGTATATTTTATTTAATTATACATATTTACATACTTAGATTAAACTTAGATTAATTATAAATAACGACACAAAAGTATTGGTGTTAAGGACACAAAACAATACCTAAAAAAAGGTATTTTTTAAAAAGCGAATAAGAATATGTACCTTTGATGTTCAGTAACAAAGGAATGGTTTTTGAGAGGATATAAATAAATGACGAATTCGAATTATCAGACATTAAAGGAAAAGCTGGATGAGTTTATCCGGAAGTATTATAAAAATCAACTGCTTCGCGGCTTGATTTACAGTGTAGGCTTGATATTATTGTTTTTCGTGACGGTGACAGCACTCGAATATTTTGCTCATTTTAATATTGCCGTGCGCACTGTGCTGTTCTATTCCTTTGTCGCCGCTACTGGTTTTGTATTTGTAAAATACATTGCAATTCCTGTTTCACATCTTTATAAAATGGGTCGGATTATTTCTTATACCGATGCCGCAAACATAATAGGCAAGCACTTCAGCAATGTTCAGGATAAATTATTAAATGTGCTTCAATTGCAGGAACAGCAATCAACTATCAACTATCAACTGTCAACTCTCAACTTAATTGAGGCAAGCATCAATCAGAAAACAAAAGAATTAAAACCTATTCCTTTCACTTCTGCCGTTGATTTCAAGGAAAATAAAAAGTATCTGAAGTATGCGCTGGTGCCTGTTTTGCTGATTACAATACTATTATTTGCAGCGCCAAGTATAATTACTGACGGAACAAAACGATTGGTGAAACACAGCGAATACTTCGAGAAACAAGCACCATTTCAATTTGTGATTACCAATCCTGAATTAAAAACAGTGGCACAGCAGGATTTCGAACTCAAGGTAAAGCTTACAGGCAATGAGGTTCCGGATAATGTATATGTTGAGATTGAAGGAAATGAATTTAAATTGGACAAGGAAAATAGTATCAATTTTAATTATGTATTCAAGAATGTACAGAAGAATATAAATTTCCAGTTGCTTGCGGATGGCTTTAAATCAAAGGAATTTGAGCTGGTCGCATTGCCCAATCCTATCCTGTTGAACTTTGATATTGCGCTGGATTATCCTGCATATCTCAACAAAAGAAATGAAACAATAAAAAATACAGGCGACCTGGTGATACCCGCAGGAACCAAGGTGAGCTGGAATTTCAATACACAAAACACAAAAAATATTCGTTTGAATTTTAATGATACTTCTTTTGCCATTTCACCAAGTTCGGAAAATGCGTTCAACTATTCCAGTCGTTATTTCAGAGACAAAACGTATTCGATAACTACTGCAAATCAGTATTTGAAAAGCAAGGATTCTGTTACTTATAATATCAATGTAATTCCGGATGCCTATCCGCAAATAGTTGTGGAGGAAAAGAAAGATTCTAATTCTACCAAGCGGATTTCTTTTAGAGGGGAAGTAAAAGATGACTATGGTTTTAACCGGCTTACTTTTAATTATAGATATATCACTAATAATGATACAGCGGCCACAGCAAGCGAAAAAAATAAAAAGGCGGAAATGCATATTACTCCGATTACAATTAATAAAGCAGCCATTCAAGACCAGTTTTATCATTATTGGGATATGGCTGAATTAGGTGTGAATGCAGGCGATCAGATAGAATATTATTTCGAGATATGGGATAATGACGGAGTAACTGGAAGCAAAGCTACACGGTCTCAAAAGATGATTTTTAAAGCACCTTCATTAAAAGAACTTGCCGAAAATACCGACAAAAACAATGCTAAAATAAAGGATGATTTGATTGAAAGTATCAAGCAGGCAAAGGATGTACAAAAGGAATTGACGGATTTGCAGCGTAAAGTGGCAGAGAAAAAAGAACTTAATTGGGAAGAGAAAAAGAAGCTTCAGGATTTGCTCGACAAACAAAAAGAGTTGCAGAAAAAAGTGGAGAATATTAAAAATGAAAATCAGGAAAACAACCAGAAACAGAATGAATACAAGCAACAGGATGAAAATATTCTTGAAAAACAAAAGCAGCTGGAAGAATTATTTGATAAGGTAATGACTCCTGAACTGAAAGAGAAATATGATGAATTGCAAAAGTTGCTCGAAAAATTAGATAAGGATAAAGTGCAGGATGCGTTGGATAAAATAAAGCTGGATAATAAAGATATTATGAAGGAACTTGACAGAAATTTGGAGATATTCAAGCAAATGGAAGTGGAACAAAAGCTTCAGCAAAACATTGATAAATTAAATGAATTGGCGAAGAAGGAAAATGAAGAAGCGAAGAAAACAGAAGATAAAAAATCGGATGCCAAAGAACAAAAAGAAAAACAGGATGAGTTGAATAAGCAGTTTGACGATTTGAAGAAAGACATGAAAGATTTGGAGAAAAAAAATAGCGAACTTGAACAGCCTAAAAAACTTGAAAATAGTGAACAAAAGCAGGAAGATATTAAGAAAGATATGGAAAGTGGGAGCGAACAATTGAAAAGTGGACAAAAGAAAGGGGCATCAAAATCACAAAAAAGTGCTGCTGATAAAATGGAAAAAATGGCGGCAGAAATGGCTAAAGCAAAGGAAAAAGAAGAGCAGGAACAGGCTGGTGAAGATGCAGATAAACTTCGTCAAATTTTAGAAAATCTAATTCGTGTTTCTTTTAGTCAGGAATCATTGATGGGAGATTTTGAGAAGACAAAACCTTGCGACCCTCAGATAGCAAAGATTGATAAACAACAGAAAAAATTGCAGGATGATTCGAAAATGATTGAAGATAGTTTGCTGGCATTGAGTAAGAGAAATCCAAAGATTAAAGAAACAGTCAATAAGGAAATTTCAGCTATTAATATGAATATGGAGAAAGCCGTAAATAAAATAGAATTAGCAGCTGCTCCATCAATGGATGGAAGAAATCATAAGGAAGAAGGCCGGAGTCGTCAGCAATTTGCGATGACATCTGTTAATAATCTTGCATTAATGCTGAATGAATCATTGAACCAAATGCAGGAAGAGGCAAAGCAGAAAAATGGTCCTCCAGGAAGCGGAAGTTGTAAAAAACCCGGTGGGAAAGGAAGCAAACCTTCGGCATCCAGCTTACGTAAAATGCAGCAACAATTAAATGAACAGATTAAAAAGCTTAAAGAAGGAATGCAAAAGAATGGGAATAAACCTGGTGATAAACCTGGTATGGCGCCAGGAAATGGCATGAGTCAGGAATTAGCAAAACTGGCAGCACAACAAGCTGCTATCCGTCAGGAGATACAAAAAATGGGGGATCAAATCAATAAAGACGGCAAAGGAGCAGGAGGAATGAGCAAACTTGCAGATAAAATGGAAGAAACTGAGACCGATTTAGTGAACAAAGTAATAAGCCAGGAGACAATAAGACGTCAGGAAGAAATATTAACTCGTCTATTGGAAAGCGAGAAAGCCGACAAAGAACGTGAATTGGACGAAAAAAGACAGTCGAATGAAGCAAAAAGTGAAAATAAACGCAACCAAAATCAATTTTTGGAGTATAATAGGTTGAAACAAAAAGAAACTGAACTTTTAAAAACTGTTCCTGCATCATTGAACCCTTTTTATAAAGAAAAAGTTAATTTGTATTTTAATAACATAGAAAATTAGGTATTTATGGTACTCTCAGAAAATCAGAAGTTAAGAATTCCTTCCAGAGCGGAGAACATTATTCTTGTTGAACGCATGGTTGAAGATGTTTGTGATTTATACAATATTGGTGAAGATTATTATGGCAATATTTTGATAGCAATTACAGAAGCAGTCAACAATGCCATATATCATGGGAATGCTGCGAATCCGACTAAAAGCATTGATATTTTCTTCAAATCTTTTAAGGATCACGTTTCATTTATTGTAAAAGATGAAGGAACTGGTTTCAATTTCGGAAACTTGCCTGACCCGACTAACCCAGACAATATTGACAAACCTAATGGAAGAGGAGTATTTCTCATGCGTAATCTTGCCGACAAGGTTTCATTTGAAGATAATGGAAGCACTGTAATATTAGATTTTAACGTTACTATTGTCAATTAATTTCAAATTTTTTTCTCATTTAACTTGTCTGAAATAGCGATTCTTGCTAGGAATTTCCTTTAAGAAACATTTAAATAGAATGTTTTGTTTCTTTTCTTCATTTAACATTTCGTTTGTTTCTAATTCTAAAAACAATACTTTCGCGTTTATTTTAACCTATGTTTAAACTGTTTTATAAATTGTGTGGATGGAAGGTTACGCATTTTATGTCTGACGACATTAAGAAATGTGTTATCATTGTTGCGCCGCATACAAGCAACTGGGATTTCCCTTTTGGGATGGGAACAGTTAAAATTATGAAACTGAATCAAAACTTTGTCATTAAAAAGGAATGGGTTCGTTTTCCTTTCAAGCGATTATTTCTTTCACTCGGTGCATTACCAATTGACAGAAATAAAAATAAAAAGGATGGAGAAAAAGTCAGCACTGTAGATGCAATGGTGGATTTATTTTCAACAAGAGATGTACTGCGCCTTGTTATAACACCTGAAGGAACTCGTTCGAGAGTTGAAAAGTGGAAAACCGGTTTTTATTATGTTGCGCTGAAAGCGAAGGTACCAATAGCGTTGGCATTCATTAATTATGAAACCAAATCATGCGGTATTGATAAAATTATTTATCCAACAGGTGATTATAAAAATGATATGAAAGAGATAATGGATTTTTATAAAAACATGAAAGGCAAAAACAATCACAATTTTTCTGTGGATATTGAACTGAGTAAATAACAGTTACTTTATAAATCTATTTATATCCACTTCTTTATTCAATACATTTTTTTTGTCTAAATAATCTGCAAAATGCTTTGCAAAATAAGGAGCAAGCATTACACCTTTTGTTCCCAAACCATTAAATACAGCCAAAGATTTATGCTTTGGATGTATTCCTAGTAAAGGTCGTCTATCAATTACCGTAGGCCTTATTCCCGCCTGATGATCTATTATTTCAAAAGGTAATTTGATTACCTTATTTAGCTTATCCATCAATTCCTCCTTGCCTTTTTCGGTTGGATGTTCCGATAAATCATTCCACTCGTAAGTAGCCCCTGCTTTATACATTCCATTTCCTAAAGGAAGAATAAATACTCCTTTATTTATTACAAATTGGTCAGGTATGATTGCATTTGGAATTTTAATCGTTATAACTTCTCCTTTTGTAAGTTTAAATGGAAGCCAAGAGAAGTAAGGATTATCAATGGTTTTAAATCCCTCACAGAAAATTACTTTATCAGCGGAAATGTTTTTATAAACAACATTATTTTCATTTACCATAAGTTCATTGTAATTAATTTTTTCCTCAAGAAGTATATTTTCCCTTTTAAAATACTCTCTGAATAAATCTAAGAAGATTTCAATTTTCAAATTACCTCCGCTTAAAACTTCGGATACACCAAGCGGATTATAAATAATATCTTTAAGAAAGTCATAATGAATATCATTACTTAAATATTTACCAACTTCTTCATTTACTTTTTTCTGCCACAATGCTCTTTCATGTGCTTCGGCAAAAGGTTTAACAATTTTTCTTTCAAAATAAAATTTATAGTTTAATAATTGTTCAGCATCAGTGTAAAACTTATTCATCACCGGAAGTAAATCATCAATCATCCAGCTTTTTACCAATCTTTTAAATACAATTGGATTGTATAATCCTGCCGCAATTCTTGATGCGTTAGATAAAGACAAATCATCAATTATTAAAACCGATTTATTTTGATCTAATAGAGTTTGCCCAAGTACGGTTCCTGCGATGCCCTGCCCAACGATTATATAATTACAGTATTTGTCCACTTTTTTAAGTTATTGTATAAAAATACATAAAATCATTGATTAAAAGTTTATATCTTGCGATTGAATTTAATGGAATGAATGAATCGGGAACAAAAATGACAATTGGTCGCAGGGAAATAATTGATTTTCCTGATTTGGACTTGTTTTCAATAGAAGCAAAAATTGACACTGGTGCATTGACTTCTGTGCTTCATTGTCATGACATCAGAGAAGAAAACGGAGTATTGTATTTTAAACTTTTAGACCCTTCTCATCCAGAATATAATGAGAAAGAACAACAATCATCAGGGTATTACCAAAAGGAAATTAAAAATTCTTTTGGTGAAGTAGAGAATAGATACATTATAAAAACAACCATTAGAATTGGACACAGGAGAATAAAAGCATTGATATCGCTTACTGACAGAGGCACTATGCGTTATCCTGTGTTGATTGGACGACGATTTTTAAAGAATAAATTTATTGTTGATGTTTCACAATTGAATTGTATTACACCTCATAATTCCGCAAAGAAAAACCCAAAAACCAAATCATAATATCATATTTTAAAATAAATAAACAACATGAGAATAGCAATTTTATCACGAGGACCAAAGCTTTATTCTACCCGCAGATTGGTGGAAGCAGCTGAACAAAGAGGACATGAAGTGCTTGTTCTTGATCATTTAAAATGTGTATTGGTAATTGAAAAAAGTAATCCACATATATTTTTTGGCGGCAAAGAAGTAAAAGATATTGATGCAATAATCCCTCGCATTGGAACGTCTGTAACATTTTATGGAGCTGCCGTTGTTCGTCAGTTTGAACAGATGAAAGTGTTTTCTTCTGTTGAGTCCCAGGCATTAGTTCGTTCGCGTGATAAGCTAAGAAGCCTGCAATTGCTGGCAAAAGCTGGCATTGGAATGCCTAAGACTGCATTTGCTTCAGCACCTAAAAATATTGACAGTGTACTTGAACAGGTAGGCGGAGCACCTGTAGTAATAAAGCTTTTGGAAGGTACACAAGGCATAGGTGTCATATTGGCAGAGACACATAAATCTGCGAAATCAGTGATAGAATCCTTCCTTGCATTGAAAGCAAATATTCTCGTTCAGGAATTTATAAAGGAAGCTGGAGGTGCTGATATTCGTGCGTTTGTAGTAGATGGAAAAATTGTGGGTGCGATGAAACGCCAGGGATTACCTGGTGAATTCCGTAGTAATCTGCATCGTGGCGGTAATGCTACAGTGCTTGAATTGACTAAGGAAGAAAGGGAAACAGCAATTAAATCGGCAAAAAAACTGGGGCTTGCTATTGCTGGTGTGGATATGCTACAATCTGCAAGAGGACCCTTAGTGATGGAAGTAAATTCTTCTCCAGGACTTGAAGGCATTGAAGGCGCAACAGGAGTTGATATTGCCGGAAAAATTATAGAGTATGTTGAAAGAAATGAATTTAATCATGAACCATAATACTTGAAGATGACTGCAAAGAATAAAAATATTACTATCAACGAAGTTGATGTAAAACCTGGTACTTCAGCACAAATGAGTTTGAACTGGTATCAGTTGCCAACTAAAACTGTAATAGAAATTCCTGTATATGTCTTTCGCTCGAAAAAGCCCGGACCTACATTATTATTACAGGCGGGAATGCATGGTGACGAAACAAACGGGATTGAAATTGTTCGGCGATTAATTACAAAGGATGAAGTTCGTAAGCCATTATGCGGCAGTATCATTGCTATTCCGGTAATTAATACTTTTGCTTTTTTATATGGAACAAGAGATTTGCCGGACGGAAAAGATTTGAATCGTTGTTTCCCAGGCAGTAAAAATGGCTCGCTTGGCAGCAGAATAGCTTATGATATGACACATGAAATTATTCCTCAAATTGATTTAGGATTGGATTTTCATACAGGCGGAAAACAAATAAATAATTATCCGCAACTGCGCTGTACGTTTGATGATGCCAATTCTTTGAATCTTGCCAAAAAATTTCAGCCGACATATATTATTAATTCTTCTTTCAGAGAAGGCTCATATAGAAAAGAAGCTTTCAAAAGCAAAAAACCGATATTGGTTTTTGAAGGTGGTGAATCGTCCCGTTTTCATTATCAGTATATAAATGAAGCTGTGAATGGCACCTTGAGATTAATGAAATATCTAAAAATGGTAGATGTTGAAGTGCGCGAAAACACTACTGCATTTATAAATAAATCTACCTGGATTAGGGCACGTTCTTCAGGGATGTTTCATTGTACCAAAACCAATGGTGTGCCTATTACCAAAGGAGAAGTGATTGGTGAAATTACCGACCCGTTTGGCGAACATAAAGAGAAAATTGTTGCTCCGCAAAATGGATTTATTATTGCCATTAATACTCACCCAGTAATTAATCAGGGAGATGCGCTGATGCATCTTGGATTTGAATAACTATTTTTTATTGATTAATGTTTAGCGTTTATTGATTTACGAAATAATATCAATCTGATAAATACCAATTGTTGTTCCTTCGTTGGTAACATATAAAGCATCTCCATTGAAAAAATAGAAATCAAATGGTTGTTTTGCCTCTTCATTAGGTGCAAGCGTAATGGATACGCCTACTTTATCGCCTTTCAGCATCATGCCGATAACGAGTGTGGTCGCACCTTTGTTATGTATATGAGTACGTTTTCCGGCACTGTAATCTATCGGAATCACTGTTTCTACACCGCCTGCAGGAGTTCCTTTTTTAATTTCCCTAAGTTTATCAGCAGTTGTATTCATTGTTTCAAATTTGGAAAAAACTCCAACTGGCTTAGCCCTCCCACCGGCAATTGAAATAATAAATTTATTATTCCCTTTCTTATTAATAGTATCACTTTGGGCTTTAATTCCGATAAAACCG
>CAIQBY010000259.1 GCA_903870175.1 uncultured Bacteroidota bacterium | reverse complement strand
TCTTATTCTTATATTTTTTGAGGGTTGTGCAACAGTTACAACTGTTTGCCGAAACACAATTACAATACCTCAAAGAATCAAATTGTAACCAATTGAAAATGTTTGAGTAATATCAAAACGCTAATGACATTATATATAGTAACATTAAAAGGATGGGTTGCTTTTCATCCTTAATTATCTTAATATGCTATAATTCAGCATTATAATTGAAATATTCAGCCGATTCTTTCAAAGATTATCCACTTCTTTGAAATATCCGTCCGGTTCTTTGAAATATTCGGACGGTTCTTTGAAATATTCTCCCGAAGTTTTCAAATATCCGTCCGCTTCTTTCAAATATTCGGCACTTCTTCGAAATATCCGCCCGCTTCTTTGAAATATTTACCCGATTATTTCAAAGATTCGGAAGCTTATAATTGTAAAAATTCCAAATTATGGAAGAAGTAATTAGAAGGAAAATAAAATGGGAAAATTAATTTTTCTGAATCAAAACAACGGCGTAAGCACAAACACCTTCTTCGCGACCTACATATCCCATTGTTTCATTTGTAGTAGCTTTTATAGAAATATCATTGGTTTCCAGATTTAAAATTGGTGCCAAAGTTTGTTTCATTTTATCAATATGCGGATTTATTTTTGGGTTTTCCAACACCAAAGTACAATCGATATTTCCTATCGAATAATTTTCTTTTTTTAATAAATCAACCACTCGGGTTAGTAAAATCTTGCTGTCAATATTTTTATATTCTGAAGAAGTATTCGGGAAATGAAAACCGATATCTCTCATGCCTGCAGCGCCAAGCAGCGCATCACATATTGCATGAATTAATACATCGGCATCCGAATGTCCTACTGCTCCTTTGGTATGATTAAGCTGGATTCCGCCTAACCAAAACGATTTCCCGGCTTGTAACTGATGAACATCGAAACCAAAACCAACACGGATTTTCATTTGGTACTGATAGCGAATAGATACGAATTTACGAATCTGTGTACGACTAGATTCGTAAATTCGTTATGATTAGTTATCCGTACCATATTTATTCAGCCTTTACTTCATTTTGCGCCTTGAAAGCATCAAAGTCGAAAGTAAGAGTAAAACGAAGTGTATTTTCCAGCGGATTTCTTTGCTGAGTAGGAATAAGGTAAGCAAAATCCAAACCGAATACATTATATTTAACTCCTGCACCAAGTGTGAAGTACTGGCGATTGCCTTTGTACGGGCTTTCGTAAAAATATCCGCCGCGAACCGAAAATAATTTATTGTACCAATATTCAAGTCCAAAGCCATAATTTATTTCGCGAAGTTCTTCTTTTGTGCCTCCGGGCGCATCGTTGAAAGAACCAAACATACCTTCTGCAACACTCCTGTTTGGGTCTTTCCCAAGTAAAATCTCAGGATTTCCATTAGCATCGTAAGCAACTCCTTTATCATAAACAACACCATTAGTATCAATAATTGTATGTTTATAAATTGGAGGAGTTGGAACCAACAATTTATTAGCATCCGCTTCAATTGAGATTGAATTATATTCGTCCATCTGAAAAGTCATAGAAGCGCCTAACCGCATATTAATAGGCAGGAAGTTCGCACTCCCATATCCACCTCTGTCCGAATAAGTCATTTTGTTACCAATATTCGAAATATTTAAACCTATATCGGCAATAGCTTTTTTACCATCTTTAAGTTTAATTTTATCTTTTCTCCAGTTAGCAGAAATATCTACAGCTCCGGCACGTCCCGGGTGAGTAGCTGCACCACTAACAAAAGTACCGCCGGTTAAATTTGAATTAATAAAACGAGCTGCTCCTCCAACTGAAAAAGTTTTGCTGAGTTTTACTCCGTAAGCAATATCTACAGCAAATTCGTTAGGTCGAAATTGCCCGGTAGTTTGTCCGTTAATATCCGTAAAAGTAATATCACCTAAAGAGAAATAACGCAATGAAGCTGCAAAAGTTCCTTTCTTCTTCGTTTTATAAAAGCCGGAAAGATATGCAAGATTAATATCCGGAACCAATGCTCTTAACCAAGGAGTATAAGAAACACTTATTCCCATTTGCTTGTCTTCAAAGGCCAATTTTGAGGCATTCCAATGAATTGCATTAGCATCCGGAGTAGACGCAACTCCTACATCACCCATTCCGCCAGCTCTTGAATCGGGTGTAATGAGCAAAAATGGAACTGCTGTTGTAATAGTATTTATTTGAGAATTTACTTCTTGTCCTGCAAGTTGATTATAATTTAAGGATTTGGATTGAGCAAATCCATAATTTATAATACCGAAAATAATAACAATAATTGCAATTATTTTCCTGAATATTTTTAAGCCATTCATTCCATTCATTTTTTTAAGGGGTGCAAATTTAATAATTTATAGATACTGTGATTAGTTTAATATTACAAGTTTTTCATATTTCTCGGCAGTTGAACCTAACCCGGTTTTTATTTTTACCCGATAAATATAAACTCCTCTTCCAATTTTATCTCCGAAATCATCTCTTCCATCCCAATCAATTGGATCGGAGCGGAACCCTTCTGCATAAACAAGCCTGTCGATGGTTTTAACAATTTTTCCTGAAATTGTAAATATTTGTATTTGTACATCTAGTTGCTGGCAGCATTGATTATCCTCAAAATAAAACTGTGTTTTAGTTGTAAAAGGGTTTGGATAATTTAGTACGTGATTTAAAGCAAGATTTGCCGAACTGGAGACAACAAATTCTGTATAAACTTCAGAGGAATTGTTATAAACATCCCATACTTTTAATTTCAGTGTATGGTTTCCTTCTGATAAACTGGAAAAAGGATAACGCACAGAACCGCTTTTATAACTATTTAAATCCGACTGATAATAATCGTTAAGCACAATTGAATTGCCGGTATTTCCGTCCAATATTGCAGTAATATCGTGGCCAATTCCGTTTCCAATAGTATTTATTCCACTCTCGTCTTTTAGAATTGAATATAAATCAGGGTTTTCATTTGTCAAACCGCCGAAAACAAATTTATCATCATTGAGGTAAAGTTTAGCATCAGGACCTGTAACATCAGTAACATGCGAATTACTAGTACCTCCTATATAAGCTTTTTCATAATATCCGCTGGCATCGTCTGTTCCATTTTCGGCATAATAGCTAATTCGACCTAAGCCATATTGATAAGTAATATCCTTCGGAACAATAAAAGTAAATCGGAAATGGCCTCTGTTTACACTTACCTTACCTTTGAACAAAATATTTTTTTGAAGGGTAAAAGTAAAAGGTGGGCTAGCTATAACACCATCGTTAGATAGTGTAGTAATATTTTGAGGTTTATCATAAACTGTAGGGTACATAACACCGCTATAATTATTTAAAACAGTATTGTTTTTATCTCTTACATATCCGCTAACCGTTATTGTAGCAAGTGCTTTTAAAGTATCTGAAATACTGGAAGTAACTAAATGAGTATTTATCGAGTCGGTAGAAACATTGTATTCAGGATAGCATAATGTCAGTGCAGGGTCTCCTAGCAAAGCAAAGTTCCGCCCATTTAGACCATCACCGTCCGGTGTATTTTTTATATACTCGTATATATCACCCAAACGAGGCATTTTACCATTAATAGGTGTGAAAACATCATTATAAAAAGACATATTAAGATTAAAATTAGGTCCGGCATAAGTTTCGCGAACTGTTGTAAACAAAGCTATTGAAGCTCCATTAGGATTTAAAAACATATATTCGCCTGCAGATATACGCTCAGGGTCATCCCATCTGCTAAACTCGCAGGTAGCAGTAAAAAACAAAGGCATATTATTTATGTTAGTCCAAGAACTTATTTGTGTAATATCTACAATACGTTCATGCGCTAAACCTACAACACCTCCATGTCCGGTATAGTTCATTATCAAACATCCTTTTGCAATCCTTTGATTAATCGCATCACTTACTCCGGGATATCTGTCTCCTCCAGGTGTTGCAACCTGTATGTAAGAGTCCAAATATATTTTGTCTATATTGTATTTATTATCAGTTGTATCAACCATAGTTGCCAATGCATTTGCCTGGCTTATGTGTAAATCACCATCTTCATCATCAGCAATAAAACATAACATATTGCGCCAGTCACCAAAAGGAGAACCTAAGGATGGATTTGAACATGAATTGGTTGCGGCTGTTGTTGGCTGAACTCCAATTCTTTTATAACTTAAAATCTTATTTATGGCAGTATTTGCATCTGATTGGGTTTGAGTAGGGAAACGACCAATGCCAATATCCACAGCATCTACTCCATCTACCATTCCTCCTTCGCTATTATCCAGGCAGCCATAAAAATCGTCTGAAACGTATGAGCCTGTGGAAAGTGTGGAGTTGTATGATTCGTAAGTAGGAATAAAATCAGAATTGTTGCTGAACCTATGTTTATTATCATATGAACCATCGCCAAATAATAATAAATATTTAGGAATAAGACTTGTATTTGAACCCGCTCTGTCATAAAACATTTTTACAAAATCCCGAATGGCAGAGATATCTTGAGATCCAGAAGAAAATTCATTAAAAATTTGCTGAGTTGTGACAACATTTGAATAAATTGAATCTCGGGTTTCATGATAAGATGCCAACTGAAGAGCCTGCTGATAAAAATCCGGATGGGTAACGATTATGAAGTCTTTATTGGTAAGTGAATGTAGATCCTGATTAGCTACTGTTCCAATAAATGTTGGGGAAAGGAACGAAACGGGAGAATTTATATACGCAACAAATTGTCTCATATTATCTGTTGGCAATACAAATTGATAGGAATTTCCAACAGTATTGGTATTTTGAAGCATCACATTTGCAGGGTCAGTAACATCCCAAATAAGAATAGGAGTGCTGCTGGAAACATTAAATTGTGCTACATTCCCGACACCTGCAGATTTAGAATCTCTAAATATCATTTGATTTCCAACCATAGAAAGCTCCCGTCTGGCATTCACTTCAATATAGTCAAGCCATGCAACAGCATCAGAAGTTTGTTTAGTAACATTAACTGTAATCACTGGGGATGTTGATGGTAAAAAAGCAAAAGAACCCGAATTGGTAAATGCATACGGATCACCTTGTGGTGTATACTGGATAGTGTCATAGGTAATCCCTGATTGGCTGCTTATAGAATAATAAGCAGTTTCTGCTATATCTCTAGATGCAATATTAGCTTTTACGGTTGCAACAGAAGTAACATCAATATTTGGAAAAGGGAATGAAAAATTATAAGAAGCAATATTATCAAAATATTCTCCATACCACTCTCTTCCCGACTGAATAAAGTTAACTGCATCCAATTCATGAAAACCATAATCATCGAAAGATGTAACAATATTATTAGCGGGGACAAGTGAAGAACTGGAAGAAGCCTGTGAGGGAATTCGTTTGCCGGCTCCTAAATCAGTGTTAATAAAATAATAAGCAGAATCTGAATAAAGGTTTAATGTGTGCTGAAATTTTGGAACCGAAGAATTATTAAACGACCAGGTGTTAGGACCTTTCCCATAAAACAAAACATAGTCTGAAGTACCAAACACTCCCGGAACAGCTGTTTGCACAGAAATAGCATTTTCAAGCAAATCATCAGGTCGTGCAATTGAATTTAATTCGGGCAACATTCCGCCACCATTCCCATAAACTCTTATGTTTGCAGGATTCAAAGTTGCCATATCAATTCCTAAACTTTGTAAAAACGGATACGATAATTTATAAATTCCATCCGAAGCTATTGCAATTTTGTACCATTTGCCACTTTGTAAAATCGAATGTGCTGCATAAGTTCGATTTCGTGTATTTGATTTTTCAGAAGATGTTGTATTTATATTCAAATCAAACGAAACAAGTTTTTCCAACCTCCCAGTCAAACTGTTTTTTCTAATAGGAATAAATGATAAAATTCCATAAGATTGTTTTCTGCTAATTGAAACAGTTGTTTTAACAGAAATTTGATTATTTATTTTTTTAAAATCCTTAACTAATGAAATTTCGTCGTCAGTCAATGTTTCATAAGCAGCATTTATAACTTCAGCAGTAAATGTTTGACCATTTGCCAACTTTATTTTCTGAGAATATCTAGGTAAAATTCCATCTTCTGAACAATATTGAGCTCCTTTAAATGAGATAAAATGGTTTACTTTTGAATCCGAATATTTCACTGTCAAAGGTTTTTGCCATGTTATTCGATAGGCTGCACCTATTGGTTTTTCCTGAAATTTAGTTTGCCCGAAGCCAGTTAAATTAAAGGTAATTAAAATAAATAATAAAACGCGTAATTTCATTTGTTAATGTTTTTAGAATTCAATAGTATGAACTTTGATTAATAAAATGAAGAAGCATATTTACCAATAAAACTGGAAATAATTTTTTCATTTTAAAAATGTAATCTAAAGAACGAAATTGATTTTTAACTTAAATCTATTAATAGTACTGATAGTTTAATAAGGGTAGGTGTGTTTCAAATATGTATTTTTATTGATTCGGACTTCTAATTTAATTTTTGTATTTCTGTTTGTTCGGCTAAATTAACAATTTTTTAAATAATAACGCATGTTTTCTCTAATTATTGTGGTAAATGAAAATTAATTTCAAGATTAGCAATCTTCCGTTTTAATATTCTCTCTCATTTAGATAAATATCTCAATTTAACGATTTATCATAAAAGGAATAGTAGTTTCTACTCCAAAGAATCTTTTACTTAGCTTTGCATCTTATAAATCAAGATGATGAAAAGTATTTGTAGTTATTTCTTTCTGTTCATTTGTTTCTTATGCTTTAAGACTTCAATAGCTCAGCCTTTTTTCAAATATTCAGATAGTATCAATGTGAAAATTAACGGAAATACTATTTTAAACCCATGGGCCGGTGGACTCAATTTTATTCAGGCCTATACCATCGATTTAAATATGGATGGTATAAAAGATTTATTTATTTTCGATAGAACAGGTAATAAAATCCGCACATTTATTAATCGCGGAACTCCAAATACAGTTGATTATAAATATGCTCCCGAATACGAAGCACTTTTTCCGAAACTTCACGATTGGGTTGTATTGGTTGATTATAACTGTGATAATATGGAAGATATTTTTTCCTATTCAGATATCGGTGGTGGTTTCGACGTGTATAAAAATATTTCTACTGTTGCAGGAGGATTACAATTTCAGAAAATAGTTACACAACAACATTCTATTTATAATCCCAACTCTGGCCCACCATTTAATACGCCTTATAATTTATATGTAAGTTCGGTTGATATCCCTTATATCGGCGATATTGATGGAGACGGAGATGTAGATGTTGTTACCTTTTCAAATTCCGGCACTTTCCTCGAATATCACCAGAATCAAAGTGTTGAAAAAGGTTATCGTTGTGACAGTTTAATCTATCAAATTAAAAATGATTGTTGGGGATTTGCAGGAGAAAGTCCGTATACTAATATATTTTCACTTAATGATACGTGTGTCACAAATGTTTTAAATCCGGGAATGATTACAAACAATAATCCGAATCATTCTGTTAACAGGCATTCCGGGAATTGTGAACTTTGTCTGGATTTGAATGGCGATGGAGCAAAAGAAATTGTTGTAGGAGGAATTTCTTATACTAATTTAACAATGTTAACAAATGGCGGAACTCCGACTTCAGGACACTTTATTGCAATCGACCCGGCTTTCCCCTCTCATACAGATTCTACCGCTGCTGTTAAATTATCTGTTTTCCCATGTGCTTATTATTTAGATGTAAATAATGATGGTGCAAATGATTTACTTATAAGCCCTAATTATCCAAGTGCTTCAGAAGATTTCAAAAGTGTATTGTATTATAAGAACATTGGAACCAATGCACTTCCCAATTTTCAATTTCAGCAATATAATTTATTACAGGATAATATGATTGAAGTTGGAGAGGGGTCTTTTCCTGTTTTTTTCGATTATGATAATGATGGGTTGCCTGATTTGTTCATAGGTAATTCAGGATATTTCGATACACTTCCATTCGGGCCTCAAAATAAAATAGCTCAGTTTCACAATACAGGTACATTGACACATCCTCAATTCGAATTGGTAACACGCGATTATGATGGATTTGATAATACAGGAACCCCATTAAGTAAATTAAATATCGGAACACTCGCTGATACAATTTATATGAAGAATATGATTCCGACTTTTGGAGATTTGGATGGCGATGGAATTCCTGATATGGTTATTGGTACTGCCGACGGCAAACTCCAGTATTTCAAAAACGTTGCTCCTTCAGGTGGTTTGGCTCATTTTGTTTTGACTCAAGCCGAACTTAAAAATACTTTAAACAATTCCATTAATGTCGGAGCAGATGCTGTTCCACAAATTATAGACATGGATGGAGACGGTAAAAAGGATTTGGTAATTGGTGGCCGAAATGGAAAAATATCTTATTATCATCATACAGGAAGCGGAACCGCGACTATTCCCGTGTTTGATTCCATCACAAATTATTTCGGAAATGTAAACACGTTACGGATATATGATTCTAATGGAAACGCTTATCCCTGTGTATTCAAACAAAATGGTGTTACAAAAATGCTTGTTGGCGAATATTCCGGTTACCTCCGTCTTTACGACAATATTGATGCGAATCTCACTGGCACTTTTAATCTTGTTGATTCAATGTACGAAAATATTTTTCAGGGATTACAGACTGCTCCAAATGTTATGGATATTGATCATGATGGTTACCTGGATTTAATTCTTGGAAATTATGAAGGGGGAGTTACCTATTATAAAGGCGTTTCCACATTAATTTCTGTTAACGAACTTACAAATAATCTTTCCTGGAATTTCACCTTGTTTCCAAACCCCGCTAATAACAGCATAACCATTAAATTGAATAATGATATGCCGAGTAATTATTCCATTGAAATATATAATATAATGGGGCAATTAATAAGTTCCCATAAAACGTCTGCTACTATTTACAATGTCAACATTGAGAATTTCAGTACAGGAGTTTATGTTTGCAAAGTATCCGAAATTACTGCTGAAGGAATATTGAAAACAGCTCCTCAAATAAAACAATTAGTAGTGGAACACTAATTGTAGAGTTCGCCGATAAGATTATTAAACACAATGCGACATTTCTCTTCTAAATTAGTCTTCAGTATTCTTTATCCATCTTTATTTGTTATTATTTTATGGGTCATACGAATTTATGAAACACTCGAAAAGGTTGACCTTGCTTATTATGGATTATATCCTCGAACTACTCAAGGATTGATTGGAATAATTACAGCACCATTAATACATGGCGATGCATCGCACCTTGCTTCCAACACACTGCCACTTCTCATCTTGGGAAGCGTTATGTTTTATTTCTATCGGCCAATAGCATTTCAGGTATTTGGTTGGATTTATATTATCACAGGCATTTGGGTATGGGTCGCCGCACGGCAAGCTTATCACATTGGTGCCAGTGGATTAGTTTATGGTTTCGTCACCTTTGTTTTTTTTAGCGGAGTATTCCGCAAAGATGTAAAGCTGCTCTCTATTTCATTATTTGTTGCCTTTCTTTATGGAGGTACAGCTTATGGGATTTTACCAATAACAAAAGGAATTTCCTGGGAGTCCCATTTAATGGGCTCTTTAGCTGGTTTGATTACTGCATATCATTTTCGCAAAGAAGGACCGCAGGCTAAACAATATGATTTTGGTGATGATGATGAAAACGAAGCCATAGATGTTACCGGTTATGAAGACGAAGAAAAACCTATTCCATCTCCTCCGCCTGAGAAAAGCGTTGTAATTACTTATAATTTTATTCCTAAAGAAAAAGAGGAAGACAAATAAGAAAGCACAAATCTTTTCGGATTCCACTTGTATTTCAATTAAGGATTTATAAAATATTTAACCAATACTTTTTTGCCTAATTTCGCCACCAAATAAATATGCAAAAAGATTATTTAGATACCAATATTGAATTTCTGAAAGGAGTAGGAACACAGCGTGCCGACTTGCTCAAAAAAGAATTGAATATATATTCTTTCAAAGATTTGTTGCAGTTTTACCCTTACAGATACGTCGATAAAACAAAATTCTATAAGGTAAAAGAAGTTATAAGTGATCAGGCTTTTGTACAACTTAGAGGGAAAATAAGTAACGTTCAGTTGCAAGGCGAAAAGCGTAAACAGAGATGTGTCGCCACTTTCACTGATGATACCGGCAAGCTGGAATTAATATGGTTTCAGGGAGCAAAATGGATTTCGGAAAGTTTAAGAACACAACTCTCAAATGAATTTGTTGTGTTCGGAAAGCCTTCCGAATTTAATGGGAAGTTTAATATTGCGCATCCCGAAATAGATATTGTAAGTGATGAAAACACAACACTCGCAAGGAGTCTGCAGGCAGTTTATAACAGTACCGAACATTTAAAACTCCGTGCAGGGCTCGATTCAAAAGGAATTGCAAAATTAATACGGCCACTTCTTTCTGCTCCTAATTTCAGGGTGGAGGAAACTCTTTCTGCGGATATTATTTCACGTTATCAAATGTTGAGCAAGGCTGAAGCAGTTAAACAGATTCACTTTCCACAGAATGCGGAGATGCTTAGGAAAACTGAATTCAGATTGAAGTTTGAAGAATTATTTTTTATTCAATTAAAATTATTGAAGCAAAAAGGGCTGCGTGATACCACTACGAAGGGTTATGTGTTTTCTACTGTTGGCGATTACTTTAATAATTTCTATGCCAATCATCTTCCTTTTCAATTGACCAATGCTCAAAAGCGTGTAATCAAAGAGATTCGCATAGATATGGGAAGTGGCAGACAAATGAACAGACTTTTACAAGGAGATGTAGGAAGCGGTAAAACCCTTGTAGCATTGCTGAATATGTTGATAGCAATGGACAATGGTTTTCAAACCTGCCTGATGGCACCAACTGAGATACTCGCCAATCAGCATTATCAAACGATTACTGAATTACTCTATGGACAAAATATTGTAGTGGGCATATTAACAGGTTCTAAAAAAACAAAACATAGAAGGGTTTTGCATGAGCAATTACAGTCAGGTGAAATGCACATCCTTATTGGTACACATGCGTTGCTTGAAGATGAAGTGCAATTTAAAAACCTTGGATTAGTTGTTATTGATGAACAGCATCGGTTTGGTGTAGCCCAGCGGGCAAAGATGTGGGCAAAGAATATTCAGCCTCCTCATGTATTGATTATGAGTGCTACTCCAATTCCTCGAACGCTTGCAATGACGCTTTATGGCGACCTTGATGTAAGTACTATAGATGAGATGCCTCCCGGACGTAAAGCAATTCAAACGGTTCACCGCTTTGATACTCACCGCGACAGAGTATTTGGTTTTATGCGTGAACAGATTGCGTTGGGCAGACAGATTTATGTGGTGTATCCATTGATAAAAGAATCGGAGACGATGGATTATAAAGACTTGATGGACGGATATGAAAGCATCGTAAGGGCTTTCCCGATGCCTAAGTATAATGTTAGCATTGTACATGGTAAAATGAAAGCAGATGCAAAGGATTATGAAATGCAGCGTTTCGTAAAAGGCGAAACCAATATAATGGTTGCTACCACAGTGATTGAAGTAGGCGTTAATGTTCCCAATGCTTCGGTAATGGTGATTGAAAGTGCCGAACGTTTTGGTCTTTCACAGTTGCATCAATTGCGCGGACGTGTTGGCAGAGGCGTCGAACAATCGTATTGCATCTTAATGACATCCTTTAAATTATCTGCAGAAGGAAGATTGAGAATGGATACAATGGTACGCACCAATGATGGATTTGAAATTGCTGAAGTGGACTTAAAGCTTCGTGGCCCTGGTGATATGGCTGGTACCACACAAAGCGGAGTGCTTGATTTAGCTATCGCCGATTTAGCAAAGGATTCTCAAATATTATATGCTGCAAGAAATATTGCCAGTGAACTTCTTTCCGAAGATATTAATTTAATGAAGCCTGAAAATGCTGCTATTGCCAAACAATATAACAGGAGTATTGGAAGTGAAACAAACTGGAGCAGGATTTCTTAGGAGGATTGTCAGGTTGCAGATTAACAGATTGCAAATTCCTTGTATCTGAATTTGCAATCTGTCAATTTGTAATCTGCAATTTATATCCGCTTACTCACATAATTAAATCTCAGGAATAATAGCACCGCTGCTATTCCAAGACCTAAGGATAAGCCATACCAGATACCCTGTACTCCAAAGTTAAATTTGAATGCAAACACATAACTCATTGGTAGACCTATTATCCAATAAGCAATGAGTGTAATTATTGTCGGGATTTTTACATCTTTCATTCCTCGCAATGCGCCCAAACCTACTACCTGCGTGCCATCGCTCAATTGAAAAAATGCTGCTATTACTATCAATGAAGAAGAAACTGCTATAACATCTGCATTGTTATTGAATAGTAATGGAAGATAATTTCTGAATAAAATAAAGCACGTTGCCATTAAACTCATAAACACCAGTACTATTATAAATGCACTAAAACCGGCTGTTCTCACACCTTCTCTGTTTTTCAATCCCAATTCATTTCCCACTCTTACCGATGCCGCGGCCGATAATCCGCTTGCCATCATATAAGTGGTAGCTGCTATGCTGAGTGCTACCTGATGTGCAGCCTGTGCTGTTGCGCTTATCCAGCCTATCATTATTACTGCAAAGGAGAATGCGCCTACTTCGAACACCCATTGTAATCCTGAAGGAACGCCGATGCCTAATATTTTTTTTGTAAGCGCTTTTGTGATTTTTATTTTGTTGAATCCTTTCCAATATATTTTAAAGTGTTTGTTGAAATAAACATATAAAAACATTCCTATTGCCATTACAACGCGTGATATAAATGTTGCCCAACAAGCTCCCATCAATCCCATTTTAGGTAATCCCCAATGTCCGAAAATCAATAAATAATTTAATAATACGTTCAAAAGATTAGCACCGACTGTAATAACCATGGCTATTTTGGTGAACGAAAGTCCTTCGGTAAACTGTTTGAATCCGGAGAAAATACAAAGCGGAATCATTCCGAGCATCATCACATTAAGGAATGGAATTGCCATATCCACTACTTCTTTTTTTTGGTTGAATAAATTAAGAACGGGAGAAGTAAAATATAATAAAACGAAGAGTAATATACCTAAGACTGTATTTATGACAACTCCATGTTTCAATAGTTTCGCGTTTTCTGCAAAGTGTTTGGTGCTGTCGGCGGCGGCTACCAGAGGAGTAATGCCATACGAAACGCCCAAGCCAAACACAAGTACCAATGTGTATAAACTATTTGATAAAGCTACAGCAGCCTGCGGCACTGTGCCTATTTGCCCTACCATTGCGGTATCTACCACGCCTAAAATTATATGCCCCAATTGACTTAACACTACAGGATACGCCAACAGCAGTGTGCGGCGGTAGTTTGTTAAATAATTTGGAGATACTAATGATTGCATAAAGGGCGCAAAGATAGATTTTAAGGAGGAATGGAACGCTGATGATGCTGATTTTTATGATTAGATGTGATTTTAGTGGGAGGCGAGACGCCTTGTTAAAAGCGACGTAGCGGGACGCTACGCCGAACGGGGGAGGAGCAATTTCGTTAATACAATGTTATCAGCAGTTTAGTATTCAACGATATATCCATCCGCTTTCGTAGTTAATTTATCTAATTCTAATATTTCAAAACTAGGAGCGTTTTCAACATCATATACCCTATATATTTTATAGTTCTGGGTATTATCTTTAAAGACACTAAGTTCATTATTAGAAATAAAAAAACTTCTAGAGAATAAGTCTTCACGTGTCCTTGTTGTTGTCTTTACTTCTATTAATAAATCATTTCCATTTTCGTCTAATGACTTAACATCATATCCAAAATTATTTGATTCGCTAGCAACGTGTCTTGGGTAATTAGTTCTGCTAATTCCTAATTCCCGTAATTTCGTTCGTTCGTTTTCCATAATGTAAAGTTCTCCTTTCAATCCAATTTGAGCAAAGCGTTCTGCTTGCTTTGCTCTTTGTTCTGGGGTCATTGGTTTTATTACAATAGGAGTTGGTTGTGTATTTGGAGCTGGAATTGCACTCATTAAAAAAATTACCTGGGAAACAAAGAAGTCAATAGTTGAATTCTCAATTATACCAAAGTCATTAGGAGTAATTTTAGCAATTATGTGCGCACTTTTTGTTACTGTGCGAATTTCGTTGTACCAAACTTCAGATGATGCTGGACTTCCATTTGAATGTGCTTTGAATCCATAATCAAATAATGAATTATATTTTGTCTGAATATCAGGATTGCCAATAATTGCATCCGATAAGGAAATGCCGAGGCTGTTAAGTTGAGCTTCTAATTCTCTTCTTTCGGTAGCATTTATACTACGTCCCGCTGCACCACCAAAATAAAAACCAACATCTAAACAAATATCTCTAGGATTCATTACAAAACTTATTTGTGCCGCATATTGCTTGTTAGGAGCCCCTTTAAATAAACCTGCCCAAACTCGTTTAAATTTAGTTCCGCCCATTGCAATTGCATTACCTGATGTTACACTTATTTCAAAAGGTCCATAAGCTAGGTTGTATTTTTCAGAAAAGTATTCTGTTAAGGTTTTCAGCTTAGGTAAAATGTTATCTAAGTGATTTTTTTCTGCTTGTGTCGCACTTGACAACAATCTATTTCCTGAATAAGTTCGGGAACTTAAATTGTTAATTAGAATATGATTTTGAGCAGGATTTTTGGAAAAAGGTGGGGTTTTGTGGTTGTGATTGACCTCAAAACGGGTTTTGAGCGCTTTCGGAGGGGAGAATTGAGTGGAGAAAAGTATTTAAAACTGCACTTTGACAAGCAAAATCT
>CAIQBY010000258.1 GCA_903870175.1 uncultured Bacteroidota bacterium | reverse complement strand
CCCCATGTTCCTAGATCACTCCAACCTATTACAGATGCTCGAACATAAACATTCGTAGCTTTTTCCATGATCGCATAATCTATTGAAATATTTTTACAATTAGTATACGCTTTTGAAATAAAATCATGCTCCTCTTTTGTATTATAAACTTGATTTCCTTCTTTAAAAATAACATCTAAGTCCGGAGAATATTTTTCAAATGCATTAATTACGCTTTTGACACTCCAGACAAAGATGCCTGAATTCCAAAGGAAATCTCCACTTTTTAAGAAAAATTTTGCCATTTCTAAATCCGGCTTTTCGGTAAATGTTTTTACTTTTTTAATACGGTTGTCATGTTCTCTAATTTCAGATTCCACAAACTGAATGTACCCATAACCTGTATCCGGTCGGCTTGGGCGAATGCCTAATGTTACCAAACAATCTTCTTTAGCAGCTTTTTTGAAACATGATTTAATTGCCTTAACGAATGTATCCTCTTTAGCTATTAGGTGATCGGATGGCGCAATTACAGTTAACGCATTTGGGTTTAGCTGAGCGATTTTATAACAGGCGTATGCAACACAAGGTGCTGTATTTTTTCGCGCCGGCTCACTTAATATATTTTCACCCTTGATTCCATTTAGTTGTTCTTTCACCAAATCAACATATAAATCATTCGTAACAATATAGATGTTTTCCTTAGGACAAAGTCTTAAGAAACGATTATATGTTTGCTGAAGTAATGTTTGACCTGTTCCTAAAATATCCATAAACTGCTTTGGGTGTGCAGTTCTACTCATTGGCCAAAAGCGACTTCCTATGCCGCCTGCCATTATAACACAATAATTATTTTTCAAATCTTCTATTCTATTATTAAATAAATACGAATTTACAAATCAAGGATTAATGAACTATTGGTGACCCAATTTACTTAGTGCACCTCTTAAGTTATTGATTACTGCATCCACGTCTTCCAATTTACAGGTGCCAACAGAAAGGCGATACCAACTTGAATCATGAGATGCTCCAAAGGCGTAAAATGGAACTAGTGCGACTTTTGCCTCATCCAAAATATATTTTGTAACATCTTTAGTTGTTTCCAATATCTTTCCTTCAGTTGTTTTCTGGCCATGAAGTGAAAATTGAACTGTTAAATAAATTGCAGCTTCCGGAGCAATGGCATCCACTTTAAATCCTTCTGATTTCAAGCTTTTAAATCCATTGTAAAACCCAACTAATCTATCATTGATTTTACTCTTTATCTCCACTAAAAACTTATCATAGTTATCCAAATCATTCAGATAAACTGAAGTTGCCACCTGTTCAGCTTTTGGTGCCCAGGCTCCTATATGTGTCAAAAGCATTTTAATTTTATCAATAATCTTTTTTGGTCCCATACACCAACCAACTCTTACACCTGTTGCTGCCAAAGATTTTGAAATGCCATCAACAAAAAGTGTATAATTTTTCATTTCAGGACGAAGCGATACCGGATTATAATGTTTAGTCTCACCAAAAGTTAATGCCCAATAAATCTGGTCGAACATTATATAAACCGGCTTTTTGTTTTCTGCATTCCGTTTATGATTTTCCATTAAAATCAAATCACATATCTCTTCCAAATCTTTTTTCTTAAATGTAGTGCCGGTTGGGTTTAAAGGGGAACACAAAGCGATTAAATTAGCTACACCAATATGTGGTTTTAAATCAGATGCAGTAGGCATGAATTTATTTTCTGCAGATGTTTCAATTATTATTTCTTTTGCATTATTCAAATAAGTGTAGTGGTTGTTATTCCAGGAAGGAACAGGGAAAACTACTGTATCTCCTTCATCTACTAATGCTCTGAAGATTGAATAAATAACCGGACGAGCCCCGCCGGCAATTACAATTTCATCCGTTTTATAATCCAGGTCGCCACGCTGTTTCAATAATTTCGAAACAGCTTCACGCAACTCCAGCATACCATCAGCTGCCGGATAATTGGTTTGATCATCTTCATATGCTTTTACAATAAGCTGTTTCAGCTCCGAAGGGATAGGAAATACTTTCGGATTAAAATCACCAATAGTAAGATTATAAACTTTTTCTCCCTTTTTAATTTTTTCGTTCACCTCGGCAGCCAGTTTTATTATCTCTGATCCGATAATATTGTCTGCCAATTTTGATACTTTTAATTCTATGTTCTCTTCAATTGTGTTTATGCTCATGGCTTAATTTTAATAAATAATAAATTTGTTTCTGACGAGGAACAAATGTAATAAAAACCTACTACTAAGTGGTTATTTTATTTTTTATTTCTTCATGAAATTTGTCAGTTATAAAATATTATTTCTATATATGAACAAACTGTTCTACATTTGTGAATATTAATTTGTAAAAATATGATTTTACGTACCGATAATTTAATAAAGAAATATAAAAACAGGACTGTTGCCAAAAATGTAACTGTAGAGGTTAATCAAGGTGAGATTGTAGGGCTTTTAGGTCCTAATGGTGCAGGCAAAACAACATCCTTTTATATGATTGTTGGGATGATAAAACCTAATTCGGGGAAAATATATTTGGATGATAAGGAAATTACAAACGAGCCGATGTACAAGCGAGCCCAACTCGGAATCGGTTATTTGGCGCAGGAAGCATCTGTTTTCAGAAAATTAAGTGTAGAGGATAATATCAAGGCGATACTCGAAATGACGAAACTAAATAAGCAGGAACAAGCTGATAAATTAGAAGAATTATTAAATGAATTTCACCTGACACATATTCGTACGAATCTTGGAGACAGGCTATCCGGTGGGGAGAGAAGAAGAACCGAAATCGCCAGGTGCCTTGCAGCTAATCCTAAATTTATTTTACTGGATGAACCTTTTGCCGGTGTTGACCCTATTGCAGTTGAAGATATACAATCCATCGTTGCGAAGCTAAAGCAAAAAAACATTGGAATATTAATCACTGACCATAATGTTCAGGAAACATTGCAAATAACCGACAGAGCATATTTGCTGTTTGAAGGAAGTATTATGAAAGCCGGGACAGCTGAAGAATTAGCTAATGATGAACAGGTAAGACGAGTTTATCTTGGACAAAATTTTATATTGCGCGACAAGAAAAAGGCGAAAGTAGATTCCGTTGTAGAATAGTTAATAAAAGATTACTTCAGGCGAAATGCCTTGGCAATGATGTTATTAATTCAATTTTCGAATAATTCGAATTCGTAAAACTCCATTATTTGATTCGCAAGTAATTTCTTACACGCTTCATCCACTTTAGCATTAGCTGCGTCTTTCGAGGCTGCTTCTATTTCCAAAGTAATGTGTTTACCTATTCTTACATTCTGAATTTCAGGTAAGCCAAGGTTTTTCATACTGCCGGTTACTGCTTTTCCTTGAGGGTCTAATAATGCTTTCAATGGCATTACATCAATTTCTGCTCTAAATTTCATTTTTAGTTATTCTATTATTAATGATGGATAAAACGATGTACAAAAATATTATAATTGGTATTGCAATGAAGTGAAATACTATCAACAAAAGCAATGAACTTATCAAGAACACATATTGTATTTTATTATCTGCCCATTTAAAATTCTTGAACTTCAGTGCAAACAATGGCAGTTCAGCAACTAAGAGATAAGACATTATTATTGTTAATGAAATTAGAAAATAAATGTTGTTTGTAATATTAATAATATTCAAGCCTAAAAAGGTGGGTTGAAAGTGATTAATTAGTGGCATGGAACAGATAAGAATAGAATTGGCTGGTGTTGGAACTCCAATGAAAGATGAAGTTTGGCGGGTATCTATATTAAACTTTGCTAAACGAATTGCTGAGAATATTGGAATTAGAAAAGCTATATAACTTGAATATAGATAGAAAGTAACCAGATTCTGATTGGGTATCTGGTAGGATTTATCGGTAAAATGTACTTGATAATTGAGGATAAATTCATACATCACCACCCCTGGAACCACGCCAAAAGTAACTACATCAGCTAATGAGTCTAATTGTTTTCCCATTTCGCCTCCCACTTTTAAAATCCGGGCAACAAATCCATCAAAGAAATCCAGTACTGCTGCAATGCCAACCAAATAAGCACTCCAAACTAAATTATTATTAAATGCAGCGACTATTGCCAGGCAGCCGCATAATAAGTTGCCGCAGGTTATTGCATTTGGAATATGTCTTTTGATATTCATCGGCGGCGAAATTAGTAAAAATAAACAAGGTATCAGTAATTTCGCGTGTTGTTTGAAAGTGTATCGAAGTCACTGAGCTTCGCGACGTGCAAGTTTTCCATACCAACACAAAAAAACTCTTCACAAAAATGCGAAGAGTTTTTTTGTTTGAATAACCGAAAACAATTTTATTTCACTAAGCAAATAATTTTAGAAATTCTTTGGGGGTTACAATCTTTAATTTACTTTTTACAAAATCCTTTTTGCTTCTGGTTACTATATATTCCAAATTATTATTTTCTGCTGAAACATTTAGAATCGCATCTTCATAATCATTAAACAACATTTTCAGAGCATCCTCAAGAGTAGATTTATCAAGTTTAGTAATCCCAATAAACAGCAACAAATCCTTTATTATTTCAATGGCTATTTTATTACCTCTCACCTTTTTTACAATATAATAAATATCTGTAACCGTATTTGCCGAAATAAACGCCTCAATTTTAGAAGCATCAATCAACATAAAATCTTTTTCCCGTCTTCAAAAAACCCTTCTCGCTCCAATACAATATCAAGTATAATATTAGTATCCAACAAAACTTTCATCCTATTTATGCTTCTTTAATAAGTAGTTCAACTTACTATCTTCTTTTATTTCCGAACTCTTTATAACTCCGCCCCATTTATTAATAAAATTTTCAGCACTTTTTTTAGAAACCCTTTTTTCTTGTCCTCCTGTTTCTATTTGAAGCCCCAACGATTTAAAAAACTGCACAAACGAATCATACATTTTTTTATCTTTTATTTTAATTATTATTTCCATCATTTTATTTTTTAAAGTACAAAGATACGCTATTTCCCTTCCCTATTCTTTTACAAAAAAACTCTTTACATTTTTTGTAAAGAGTTTTTGTTCTTTGTGTGGTGGGACACCACTGAATAATTTACACGAGCGAAACACTTTCTCGTTTGCGGGTATTTATTTTCTGGTTTTCCATACTTCCGGATTTCGTTTGTGATGAATTACAGCTAATACAATAACTTTATTTTCGGATATGCGATAAATTATTTTATATGGAAATTTTGCAGTATTTATTTTGCGATAGTCTTCAAACACTTGTTGAAAAAGAAAAGGATTGGCAATAATCTGTTCAAATGTTTGTTCCAAAATTTTCACAAACTCTCTACTTAAGTCTTTATTTTCCTTTCCATACCATTCTATTATTTCTTCAATGTCTGTTTCGGCAGGCAATGAAACAACAAGATTAAAGGTCATACTTTTTCAGAAGAGATGCTTTTACTTCTTTCCAAGTTTTAGACTTTTCAGGGTTTTCCTTATATTCTTCCCAACGCTCTTCTACCAATAATATTTCAGATTCGCTTAACCCTTCACCCTGAATTGAATCAACAGAAGGACTTATAACAACAACCAAATCAACATCGGATTCGGACAATTGAGTAGGAATTTCAAATTTTAAAATTCCATCTTTACTAATGTGTACTCTTTTATTTATGACTTGCATTATTTTTATTTTCTTACAAAGATACGTTATTTACCTTCCCTATTCTTTTACAAAAAACTCTTTACAAAAAAATGTAAAGAGTTTTTTATTTAACCTATTAGTAACTTAAACATACTATATTCGTACAACCACCACAGGAAACAGCTATAAATGTATAGTATTAATTTTAATCAATCAATATGTTCCTATCCAACATCCTCCTGCAAAGCCCCAAAAATCTTATCACTTACAACAAAACAATTTCTGATAATGACATAAATGTTTTCTGTAAAGCTAACATTTATATCAACGTGTCCTCCCCTCCACCTTCCTTCAAATTCCCTCCCACAAACCTCCCAATTTCCCCAATAATCGAAGTATCGTTTCATACGTTCATTATAATCGTTGATACGTATGTATGAACGTTTACTACATACTTGTACTGGAAAATGGTTTTCCCGATCCAGAAATTTGCTCAGTTGTAGAGCTTTTAGCTTATTTATCAGCACTTTACATAAAAACGATATGAAACAACATTATTATAAGTACGTTCGGGATTCGGAAAGGCTGGTTTACTTTGGGATAAAAAAAAGAGATTCCTCACTTCGTATCGGAATGACAGATTTTTCGAGTTGAGGTCATTCAGAGCGTAGCGAAGAATCTCTTAAAAAAACGATTTAAAACAACATCAGTATGCGTAATTCATAATTCGTAATTCGTAATTGAAATAAAATAAGTCCTTGGAATATACCTGTTGTATATGGCGTTTGGGAAAACAGCAAAACAGGCCAATTAACTTATAAATTATTTAAAATGTCAAAACAATTAAAGCAAAAAGTAAAAACAATGAATCCGAAGGACAATGCCGGAGACAACAGAGACATGGCTGCAAAAGTGGCCAGCAACATGGCCGACAGTCCCGACCCGGTGATTGTGGCGCAGGGATCAACAGTGCAGAATGGCGCTGATGGTGCGAGCAAGGCAATATTGGGTGAAGAAAAAGCACACGATGCCGCCATAACCGCTACAGCTTTGAAAAACAAACAGAATATTAAAAACTGCGAAATTTTTAATGCTCAGGCTGTAATAGTGCAGCAGAACAATCCCGGAAACATTGATTTGTTAAAAGCACTGGGTTACGTCCTCACAGCCGAAACTGCTGAAGATGCCAAAGAGCGTGGCCAGGTTTTGAATGGTTCGATGGAACAGGGTACTTATCCGGGCACTGCCGATATTAAGTACGAAGGGATTGAAGGATGCGATTACACAGTGGAAATTACTGAAGGCGACCCTTCGGATGCAGCATCTTATGTGCCGGTAACGCAGCCGGAGCCGGTGTTCAGCAAAGTAAGCATCACTATTGTATTGCCGGCAGGTTTTTCCGGTAATACACTATGGGCTAAAGTAACGGCGCACAACAATGCCGGCGGCGGGCCGCCTTCTCAGCCATTTGGCGGGAAGAAGATTAATTAGGTGTTCTTTGCCAAACCTTCAAGGTTTTAAAAACCTTGAAGGTTTATTGAAAGTGTGAAAAAAAATAGTTCCGTTTTGGCAAAGCCGAAACGGGACTTTTTTAGAAAAATGAAAATTTAGAATGAGAATTAATAATAGATTTACAAACAATTAAAAACAAAAACAAAATGAAAAAAACAATTACAACAATTATCACAGCAGTAGTATTAACATTAACTGGTTTTGCGCAAGTGCCTCATTTTTCGTGGGCAAGAGCTACAACTGGGAGTACAAATCAGGAGATGGGATTAGCTACGACTACTGATGTAAATGGAAATGTATATGTAACAGGCAAATTTTTACATAGCACAATGACTTTTGGTTCCACAATATTAACTAATGCAGATAACACAGGAAATAGTTACGACATTTTTCTTGTTAAATATAATGCTTTAGGGAATTTACTGTGGGCTAAATCAGGAGATGGTTCAAAAAATGATATAGTAACGGGAGTAGCTGCTGATGCTAGTGGGAATGTGATAATTACAGGTTATTTTGATAGTCCCACCCTTACTTTTGGTTCGATTACTTTAACAAATACATTCAGTAATACTAAAGATATTTTTATTGTTAAATATGATGTTTCAGGAAATGTGCTGTGGGCTAAAGTAGTAGGCGGAACAATGGATGCTTATAGCAATCAAATTGCCACTGATTTAAGAGGAAATATATTAATTACAGGAAACTTTTTTAATACTACAATGATTTTTGGCTCTGATACCTTAACAAACACAAATACAAGTTTTAATAAAGCGTTCGTTGTGAAATATAATACTAATGGCAATGTTGTTTGGGCAAAAGCAGCCGGAGGATTAGGAAATGAAGGTTTGGGTATTGCAACAGATACGAGTTGTAATGTAATGTTAACTGGTATCTTTTCGGATTCTACAATTACTTTTGGGAGTGTTACTGTAAGAACAACCTATTCAGGTGGCAATTTTATTGCAAAATTAGATAGTTTAGGAAATGCTAATTGGATAGAGACTTATTTTATAACTGATAGAGTGCAAAGTATTGCCGTTGATTTAAATGGAAATAGTTACTTAACAGGAAATTTTCACACCACACAAGCTACAATAGGAAGCTATACAATAACTAATGATACTACTAATGGGTCGCGAGATATTTACCTTGTTAAATACGATAGAAATGGAACTATAGTATGGGTAAAAAGCGCAGGAGGAAGTAGTAATGACTATCCATATAGTATCGCAACAGATGGGAATGGAAATATATTAATGATTGGAACTTTTTCAGGAAATAAAACTATTTTTGGTTCTACAGTTCTTACTTGCCCCGATACATATAATATATTTATTGTTAAATATAATCCGATGGGAAATATAGTTTGGGGTAAAGCTATTGATGGAGCTTACACAAATCAAGGTTATGGCATAGCAACTGATATTAATAACAATATATACATTACAGGTTATTTTAATTGCCCTACAATTACTTTCGGTTCAATTACTTTAACGAATCCTTACGCGTATTATTCTAAAATGTATTTAGCAAAAATTGACAGCACCCAAATGACTGTAGGAATAAATGAAATTACAAGTGAAGAAAACGGAATAAATATTTACCCAAATCCTTTCACTTCCCAAACAACAATTTCCTTTAGCGAAGCACAAAAAAACACAACCATAAAAATAATGGAT
>CAIQBY010000257.1 GCA_903870175.1 uncultured Bacteroidota bacterium | reverse complement strand
TGTAATCCCTGCTGAATATAATAACTGAGCTGGTTTGATTGGGAATAGCATAGGTTGAAAATGAAATTTAGGAACCCAACTAACAAAAGCCTTTTATACATCATCTTTATTTACCTATCAAAAGTAAAGGTAGATTCTGTACCTATTCTGTAGATTTCAAATAGTTATTATGAGTTGATGGTTGAAAAGTAGCCGATGCTTATACTAATGCGGTGCACTTTCTACAATTCTGAAAATATGAAGCACGAATGGAAACAATGCATCCATCGATTCCTGAGCTCCTCTTGTGGAGCCTGGAAGTGCCAGAATAAGTGTATTGCCTTTCAACCCGGCTACACCTCGCGATAACATGGAAAATGGAGTACGGTTTTGTCCATAATTGCGGGCAGCCTCCATAATTCCTGGAATCTCCTTATCAAGAAGCGGACGAATAGCCTCAGGAGTATTGTCTCTGGGTGAAAGACCTGTTCCTCCTGTAAGAATTATAATGTCAATTTTTTGATTGTATAATTCAAGAACCTTTTGCTGTATCATTTTCTGTTCGTCCGGAATGATGATGCTTTGACTTACAAGAACACCACAAGATTCTAATTTTCTAATGATAGCCAAACCTGCTTTGTCGGTTTTCTTTCCGGAAGAAATACTATCAGAGCATATTATTACAGAAGCTTTCAAGTCGTTGCGGAATTTATCAGTATAATCTGATTTGCCACCTTTTTTCTCCAGTAATTTTATTGAGTGTATCTCAATTCCTTTATCAATAGGTTTAAGCATATCATACATTGTAAGCGCTACAACTGATGCTCCATGCATAGCCTCTACTTCCACACCGGTTTTATAAACAGTGTGCACTTCAATTTCAATATGTATTTCAAGGTTTTTAATTTCATACCGAACAGCAGTAAACTCAATTGGCATTGGGTGACAGTCAGGAATCATATCGCTGGTGCGCTTCACGGCAAACAAGCCGGCAGTTTTGGCCATTTCAAATACATCACCCTTTGCCACGGTTTTGTTTATAATAGCATCTATTGTTTCCTTTTTACTTACTTTAACAATAGCTAATGCTTTGGCAAAACGGTGTGTAGTTGATTTGAAAGTTATATCTACCATGATGTTTATATTGAATTTGGGGTTTAGTGTCTAGAATTTTATTCTTTATTTTCTTTCCAGACAAATGAATCATCATCAAATATCTCTTTGCCAAAAATAGGAACATTTGCTTTTATTTGCTCAACAATATCACGACAGGCATCAAATGCATCTTTGCGATGCGATGAAGAAACAAAAACAAATAAACATATTTCTCCTGCCTTAACAGAGCCAAGGCTATGATATATATGCATACAGGTTAAGTTATATTTTGAAAAAGCCGATTCTCTTATTTCGTGAAACTTTTCTTCAGCCATCTCTTCGTATGCTGTATATTCAATAGAATTAACGGTTTTGCCATTGATAATATCATTTCTCACCTGACCTAAAAATATATCATGAGCACCAATCGAAGTCTTGGTGCTGTGTTTGGCAATGCTGTCAGCTATAAACTGCGGAATTATTGCACCATTAACAAATACTTTATGTTTTTTCTTTTCGCTCATTATTAGTCAGGGGTTAAATTTTTTTACCCAATCCGTCACTCCACCTTTCAGGTTGTACAGATTGGTAAGACCAAGATTTTTTTGCAACAATTGAATTGCAATTGCGCTGCGAATACCCAATTTACAAACTACCACTACTTTTTTCCGAGAATCAATTTTGTCGGCACGCTCAACAATATCTGCAAAAGGAATTTGCAGTTCTTTTAAAGTTGACAGCTTCGGCTCTTCGTCTATTGCTCTCACATCCACTATCTGTACTGCATTTCTGTTTTCATTAATCAAATCGTTAAGCTCTTCAGAAGTAATTTTATTTACATTTTTGGGATTTTCACTATTGCAAAACGAACCATAATCAAAGTCTATATATTGTTCTAAATTAGAAGGAGCCGATTCTATCATTGCCTTATTACGTTCAAAAGCTATTGAATAAAATTGCATTGTTAAAGCATTGATTATTGAAAGCTGGCCTGATAATACATCGCCAATGCCTGCACTTATTTTTATTGCCTCATTAGCCTGAAGTGTTCCTACTATGCCTGGTAAAACGCCTAGTACACCTGTTTCGGAACAGGATGGAGAACTTTCGGGAGCAGGTGGGTTTGGGAATAGACAACGATAAGTAGGTCCTTTTTCTTCTCCATTTTTACTGTAATTAAAAACAGAAACCTGTCCTTCAAATTTATAAATAGAACCATATACAAGCGGCTTGTTCAGCAATACACAGGCATCATTCACTAAATATCTGGTTACAAAATTATCCGAGCCATCTATAATAATATCATAATTCTTGATGATATTTATTGCGTTTTTATTTGTAAGCTGGAGATAATA
>CAIQBY010000256.1 GCA_903870175.1 uncultured Bacteroidota bacterium | reverse complement strand
GGGTTTTCAATAATATCCTGTGTATAATCGCCGCCTTCAGTTTTAGTTATAGAGAAATCTTTTATCTTCGGGTCAATACCTTTTTTAGTTACTACTTGTCTGCTGGTAACGTAATCATATGTCTGATCCCAATCTTTTGGCCAGCCATCAAACTCTTTAGTTACTCCGGTTTTCTTATCTTTTAACTCATAATAGAATTTCACTTCATCAGGCACACCTTTCGTTTGTGCAGGAATATTCTTGCCAATTGCATAAGCACGGAAGTCGAACACAGGAAGATAATTGTAAGTATATATCGGGAAAGCCGCAGAAATACCACAAAAGAAAACAAGTAAAAGGTTTTCCACTTTATGTCCGAATAAAGGTTTTATATATTGTTTGCCGATAAACAATATTATTACGGAAACCAGCAGAATCAAATCTTTAGTGAACGACATCCATGGAGTAAGATGCCAGAAGTCGCCAAAACAACCGCATTCGCGCACTTTATCAAAGTATGCCGAATAGAAAGTAAGGAAGGTGAAAAGAATTATCAATATTAATAATAACCATAAAGTTAGTTTGGTTCGTGCACCCATTAACAATGCAAAACCAAGTGCTATTTCGAAAATACAAAGGAACATTGCAAGAGGAGTTGCGATAGGAATAAAGTATTCGAAGAAGTGAAAACTCTTCGCAAATATCTCGAAGTACTCTACTAATTTATACGAAAAACCTAAAGTATCATTGGCTTTAATAAAACCTGAAAAGATGAATAAACATCCTACAAAAACGCGAAAGATTGCTGTTATTATTTTCATTTATTAATATAGTTTAAAGTTGTAAAGTTTGAAGTTAAAAAGTTTTTTTGCCCAATTAATTCACAAAAATTATTCCGAAATTTTAATGAGTGCAAACACTGCATAATTTATCATATCATGAAAGTTGGCATCCACTCCTTCAGATATTAATGTTTCACCTTTATTATCTTCAATTTGCTTTATACGTAATAGTTTCATCAATATTAAATCCGTAAGCGAACTTAATCTCATATCGCGCCAGGCTTCACCATAATCATGGTTTTTATTCTCCATTAAATGCTTGGCTTCCTTGGCATATTTATCAAATAATTTGCTTACTTCATCCGCTGGCAACTCCATGCGTTCATCATTTTTAAGACCAAGCTGAATTAAACCGATTATAGAATAGTTAACAATACCGATGTATTCCGAAGTAATATCTTCGTTCACCTTTTGTGTTCCTTTATCTTCAATATTACGGATGCGCTGGGCTTTGATAAATAACTGATCAGTGATGGAACTTGTGCGAAGAATGCGCCATGCAGTTCCATAATCTTTCATCTTTTTTAAAAATATATCTTTGCACTCCGAAATCGCAGTATCGTATTGGCTTGAAGTTTTGTTGATAGACATTTACTTTAGTTGATAGTTGTTTGTTGTTAGTAGAGTGTTATTAGTAATCCGTAAAAATGAAGGCGCAAGATACAGTTTTTTCTCAAAAAGTGGCACGTATATTTAGCAGTAATGCGGAAGTGCAGATAATGGGGATATTAAATATTACTCCTGATTCGTTTTATGATGGAGGCAGCTATCTTCAGGAGCAGGAATGGCTGAATCAAACTCAAAAGATGGTGGATGAAGGTGCTGATATTATTGATATTGGAGGACAATCTACCCGCCCGAATTCGACTATTGTTTCATCTGAAGAAGAAACCAAAAGATTGATTCCTGTGGTTGTTTCTATTCGCAAACATTACCCTGAACTTCTTATTTCAGTTGATACTTTTTATGCTTCGGTAGCTGAACAGGCGGTGAATGCAGGAGCCAATATTATTAATGATATTTCGGGCGGTACTTTTGATGATGCTATGTTTGCTACCATCGCGCGACTTGATATACCTTATATATTGATGCACAATAATGGAAGTATTATTACGATGCATGATAAGGATGAAACCAAAAATATACGTGCAGATGTTGCTTCTTTTCTGGAAACGCAAATTGCGAAGCTAAAAGCATTAGGCTTTACCAAAATAATAATTGACCCTGGATTTGGTTTTGGTAAAACAATAGAACAGAATTATGAATTACTTACAGACTTTGATTACCTGAAAGCTCTCCCCTACCCTATTCTTGCTGGCATTTCACGAAAATCGATGATTACAAAATTATTAAACATTAAGGCTAAAGATGCTTTAAACGGAACAACAGCTCTCAATATGAAATGTATATTGGCAGGTGCAAAACTGCTGCGTGTGCACGATGTGAAAGAAGCGAAGGATGTGGTGACAATTGCCTGTAAAATGAGAAATAAATAATGATTTTATAATAGAAGACATTCATTTCTTAAAACAATCCCTTTCATTTTAGTTTTACTTCTTATTATATGATATGATTAAAAAAACAAATTTCTTATATTTTCCCTCCGTTAAGTAATAAGTAGAAATTACTTAATATTAATTAATAATTCGTTCTATAGTTTTAAAGTTTAATCTTTCCAAATCCTAATAAATAAAATAAGTATTAGCTGGTTCTTAAAAATAGTTTAAAGCTCACTCATTTTAAGAAATTGTTAATTAATGTCACTTTGCATACTAAATGATAAAAATCATCTGCTTTTATTTTGCCAATATTTATTCTATTTATATCTTCGCAACCGAAAAAATATTAATTCAAAAACTTATATATTTATTAAGAAAAATGAAAAAAATCTTTACTACAGTTTTTACTATTTGCTTATCAGTTGGCTTGTTTGCTCAAACTGCAGGTACTTTAACTTTTACATTTACTCAAGTGGCACATTCTCCGTGTTACCAAAGTAATTATAATGTATTGGCTGCTTGGATTGAAACCAGTTCCGGTACTTTTGTGAAAACAAAACTTCGTTATTGCTGTGGTGGTAATACTCTTGACCATTTACCTACGTGGTCTGTCAATGCAGGTGGCACATCTTCTAATTCTTCGGCTGCAAACAAAACAGATGCAACTACAGGCAGTACTTTACATGGCTTTGGTACAAAAACTTTCACTTGGGATGGTAAAAATGTAAATGGTACTTCTAATGGAACATTGGTGGCTGACGGCACTTATAAAGTTGCTATTCAGGAAACATGGAATCATGGCGGCGGAAACACAGTTACTACTTATTATACTTTTACAAAAGGGCCTGCAGCTGATCATCAGACACCTGCTACAGATGCTAACTTTTCAACCATTTCTTTGGATTGGGTTCCTGCCACCACTACAGGTATTGATGAAGAGTCTGAAAATCCACAGTTCAATATTTATCCTAACCCAAGTAACGGAATTTTTAATCTTGAATTATTTAATGTTAATACTATTAAAGTTTTAAACACATTAGGTTCTGTTGTTTATCAGGAAAAAATTAATACCAACGAAACCAAGTCAACTATCGACCTGTCAAATTTAGCTAACGGTATCTATTTTATTGCAGTGTTGAATGACAAAGGAACATTGAACAAAAAGGTAATTATAAGCAAATAATTATATTATCATTTTATAAAAAAAGCATCCATGAAGGATGCTTTTTTTATTCATCAACGTTTGAAAGAATCTTTTCCAGCCCAGGTGTTTGCCAAATTTTTAAATTCCCCTTTTCATCTGAATAAATTAAAAAAGCCTGCAGTTCTTTATGAACCTCCAGAAATTTCTTTGTTTTCTCCAGTCCCATTACTAAAAGTCCGGTAGCATTAGCATCTGTAGTAATGCAATCTTTTGCGAATACGGAAGCACTCAGTAAGTTATTATTTGTTGGATAGCCTGTCTTAGGGTCGATGTGATGTGCATATTTTACACCATCTATTATAGTGTATCTCCTGTTATTTCCTGAAGTAGAAACTGCCATATTTTCCAGTTTTACTATTGCTGTAGGCGGATTTAAAGAATCTTTATTATCTATAGGCTTTTCAATGCCAATGCTCCAATTATCACCATTCGGCTTTTTACCTTTCGCATACACTTCCCCTCCTATTTCAACTATGTATTGACTGATCCCTTTCGAATTTAAAAATTCCGAAACAACATCCACAGAATATCCCTGAGCAAAAGCATTAAAATCCAAACCTACACGCGGATCTTTTTTAACTACCGTATTTCCTTTGAGTTCTATCTTTTCGAAACCAACAAATTGAAGAATACTGTCAACAATTTTTTTCTCTACTTTTTGTTTTTTCCCGGGTCCCCAACCCCATAAATTCACAATCGGATAAACAGTAGGGTCGAATGCTCCCTCGGTATTTTTCCATACTTCTTTGGCTTTATTAAAACAAGTAGTAAAGTACTTATCCACTACCACATTTTTTTCGTCTCTGTTAATTCTTGAAATAATTGATGAAGGTAAATAAGTAGAAACTGATTTATCAAAGTCGGCAAGTATTTGTTCTACTTCAGGTTGAAAATCCCTTTCTTGTTTATCAAAATAAGTAATATGGTAAGTGGTGCCCTGAGCCAAACCTTCAAATTTCATGGGCTCTTCCTGAGCAAATAATAATTGGCCACAATAAAAAATTATACCTAAAGATAATGTTGTTTTTTTCATAAAAATGCTGAACTAATTTAGCGGGCAAAGTTATGAATTTCCGTGTTTACCTATTAGTAATATAGATTAAACTGATTTTTATTTACATACTTATCGTAGATAAAATTAAGCCGGGAAAACTTTAAAGAATAAAAGAAGAATTAAGGCTTAAACGTAAGGTATTCAAGAATCAGTTGCTTTTCGGTGTCCGAAATTTTTGCTTTTACCTGCATTGTATCCAGATGTTTTTTCCATCCTTCGACATTAAACTCCTTTGGTAAATGCAGGTTGTGACAGCTACTGCAATGGTCTACATAAATTATCCTTCCTGTATTCAACTGCTTTTGTTTTACTGCATCTATAGTTACAGGTTTATATAACGTGGGGCTGCAACTATAAATAACACAGCCTAAAACGACGGAGAATATAATTATTTTTTTCATCAGAAACTATATCCTACTACAATACGAAATTCAAGTTGTTCGAAATTATTCAAATCAAGACTGCCGGGAGCTGCATCTGTTTTATGCAAATTAATAAGTTGTGGAAGTGCGGTAAGATTGATAAAAAACTTATCAATACTCGCATGAAAAGCAGGGCCTGCAAACACAACGGAATTAACCCAACCGTCTTCCTTTGTTATCAGATTATTATTTCTGGCTTCTATTCCTACACCGATTTCAGGTTTGAAAAAATGCATATATCCTAGATTAAATTCAATGGGTGAATTATTTGTCCATGTTGCTTTTGTGATATTATCTGTCCTCGAAATTTCTCTTTCCACCTCATATTTTCCTACAATATTAAAAGCCAGCAAATCCTTTTGCCATCGCTTGTCGAAAATCAGTTTTGTTTCCAATTCAAAATTATTTCCTCCAAATTCAAGTTCTTCATACATTGTAAATCCAACAGCATCTGCCATCGGGTCTGATATTTTCCATTTCCACTCGTTACTGAATGAAATTTTTAATTCCTGTTTTAAACTTATAGAACTTGTATCGCCATAATTAAACAGTTCGGAATTGAGATAAAATGATGTTTGAATTCGATGTCCCAAACCAACTTCAAATTCAAGTCGCTGATCAAGATGGCGGCCGAAAACATAAGGACTGTAGTCTCCGGATTTTCCGGTTCTTAATTCGTTTTGAAATTCAAGATCAAAATCGCCTTTATTTAATACATTGGATTGGTAAGTGTATGCAAACAGCCTGTCCTGTGACTTAACAGAAGACGCAAATGCGAATGTTGCAAGGATTGTTATTAGTATTTTTTTCATATTTGATATTATTTTTTACGGCACAAAGGACGGGTGAATTTAGATTTCCGGCAATACCTCAAAATAGGTATTTTGAATTATTCTAAATAACAGGTAGTGATATACACAGCGGTTTTCTTACGAAGTGTATTGCCTAAAGTATCTTTCAGAAGTAAAGCGGTATATTGGGTAATTGCTTTTATCCTGCTTATCTCTTTCTGCTGAAAATAAAAAAGCTTCGTATTTCTACGAAGCTTTTACATTTATTTAATTTCACCTCAGATTACACAGATTTTCACAGATTACTTTTCTTTTTTATCTGTGTAATCTGTGGTAGAAAAAAAGCTTCGTGTTTCTACGAAGCTTTTAGAATTTAGATATTAGAATTTTATTTACTGCGGAATAGTTACCGGCTTAGGGCTTGCTACCGGCGATATCCCATTTGGATTAAAATTAACTACTGACGAATTTATTTTATCGCCTTCTTTTTGATTTTGAATTATTACTTTGCTGCCCGTAACAACATCTGCAAAAATAAATGAACCATCGGCAGCAGTAATTTTTAATTGAGTATTACCGCTTTTCACTACTGTAACTTTAGGGTCGTTTGATGAAATTACCAACATTCCGTACGATAATTTATCTGCATCTTCACCTAATTTTATTTCTCCTGCATCATCTACATAAATATATTTCAGATTTTCGGGAGTTGATGGATTGCCTGTGCTGGTAGTACTTGTAGAAGTTCCGTTTACACAACCTAACGCCACAATATCACCATCGCCTTGCGCTACCAAGTCAACTCCGTCATAGTTTGCTTCCATTGTCGATAAGCATTTAGTTAGAAAGTCGGTATATATTTTCATATCATCCTTGCTATCATCTTTTGCACTCAGAAAAGTGAGAAGGTCTCCGCCCATTGTTGTAATCGTAGCACCATCAGTAGGGATAAGCGGAAAAATCGCGGTATTTTTGGTTAATAATTTTCCACTTTTAAGCATGTAAGTGGGGCGTTTGTCTTCAACCATGCCTGAAAATTCGCGTAAGCAATTAATTATTGATTTCATATTTATTGTTTTTAATTATTATTTATTGGTTATTGAGCTTGTCGAAATATTGTTTTTACTGTTTCTTATACCTTATTATATACCTCTAAATCTTCAAAAGTCATTTGGTGCACCTTTTTCAAAAAACATGCACCAAATTCGACTTTTGGTGCACCGAATTTTTTTTTTGATGCACCAAATTCACTTTTTGATGCACCGAATTTTTTTTTGATGCACCAAATTTCACTTTTGGTGCACCAAATTCACTTTTTGATGCACCGAATTTTTTTTTGGTGCACCAAATTCACTTTTTGGTGCACGTTTTTTGAAAAAGGTGCACCAAATGCTCAAACACCTGTTAATACTGCATTATTTTAAAGAACTTTTGTTACTCTCTCAAAAACAACCTGTTTTTTGTTTGTTTTGAGATGGCAAAAGTCAATAATGCGTTTTCATAAACCTAATTATACTATCCTAATAGATAGCTATTTATTGCTTAATGATTTTCGAATATTACATTTGATAAATTTTAAAATAAATAACTATGAAAAAAATAATTGAATTAACAGTAAAAGGGTTTGCACTGTATATTAAAGAACAAAATGAAATAAAGATTTCGACAGGAATAATAAATGTAAGCTGGGTTAAAAGCATATTACTGGCTTTGGAAAAAGGCAATAAATGCTATACCAGTTTGAGGCATGGATTAACAAAAAATGGAATTATGATTACTGAAAAAATGCTTGGCATTCGGCTATTAATGTTGCAAAAAGAAGGATTGATAACAAAAGTGGACTCTCCTACTTCCGTATCTCAATCGGATTATACGCTTACCAAACAAGGAAAAAGAGCTATGTCGCATATTCATATTTCCAACAAATGGGCAGAAGACCATGATACGTTTAAAAAAACTTTTAAAATGAGTGTATAGATTTTGGAAAGAGGAGAAAGTTGAAAGGATTTGTGTACAACTTTATTCAAACTTTAAAAATATAAACTGTTTTAATTAATACCTTTGACAAATGAATACAAAATTAAAGTCTATCAAAAAGAAAATGGTTCCAGTCTCCAAAAAGAAGGCAGTAAAAAAAGCAGCTAGAAAATATTCTTCATCAGCAACTTTAAATGTTGTAGAAGATTCGGAATCCTCATTATATAACTTTCTAAATAAGATGATTTGTGGAGACACTTTGGAAGTTATGAAAAAACTGCCGAGTAATTCCATTGATTTAATAGTAACATCTCCTCCATATAATTTAAAAAATTCTTCGGGAAATGGTATGAATGTTAATACCAAAACAGGGAAATGGGCAGGTAACGCTTTGCAGAATGGATATAGCCATTACGATGATTGTATGCCACACGAAAAATATGTGAAATGGCAAAATGATTGTTTGAAAGAAATGTTTCGTTTATTAAAAGATGATGGAGCAATTTTTTATAATCATAAGAGAAGAGTGCAAAATGGCTTGATACAAGATAGGGATGATATTTTAAAGGGATTACCCGTGAGGCAAATAATTATTTGGAAACGAAGTGGAGGTATAAATTTTAATCCCGGATATTTTCTACCTACTCACGAAGTTATATACTTAATCCCAAAACCTAATTTTAGACTTAAACCCAAAGCAAATGCTTATGGAGATGTTTGGGAATTTACACAAGAAATGAAGAATGGGCATCCTGCTCCATTTCCTGTAGCTTTAATTGATAGGATTGTTTCTTCGACAAATGCAGAAATAGTTCTTGACCCTTTTATGGGTAGCGGAACTACTGCAATTGCAGCTTTAATGAATAAAAGAAATTATATAGGAATTGAACTATCGCCTGAATATTGTGATGTGGCTAAAAAAAGAATTTCTTCCTTTATTGAACAGCAGTCATATCTTTTAATTCATTCATAATGGTTTCAAAAATACCTCAATCTTCCACAAAAGCATTTAAAGTTATTCAAGAAATCATCAGAATGGGTTCTGTTGATATTCCTGAAAATTTTAAAGGAACAGGTGCACCTGGCGATACCTTAGAGTTTCTGCTTAATGTAGAAAGGAATAATAAAGATTCTCCGGATTTACATGATTGGGAAATAAAATTTCACGGCGGCAATGCTTTACTTACTCTTTTTCACAAAGACCCACAACCAAGAGGAATAATGAATAGTGTTGTATATGCCTTTGGTTGGGAAAACGAAAAAGGACAAATTAGTTTTAGGCATACAATAAAGGGTAAATCTGAAAGAGGATTTCTTGTAAATAATATTGAGAATAAAATTACTGTTACATTTAAAGATAATAAAGAAATTATTCCTTATTGGGAAAACAATATTATTCTTAATGCCATTGGAGCAAAGTTAAGACGACTTATTTTAGTTCATGGGACTGTAAGCAAAGACAAAAGGAAAGTTATTTATGAAAACGCTACTGCATATTGGGATTTGAACTTAACTGGAATTTGCGAAGCAATAAAAGATGGAACTATTTATATTGATTTTGATGCAAGAACAACAAAAGGCAGAGGAACTTCTTTAAGAAATCATGGTACAAAATTTAGAATAAACATAAATGATATTGGTTTAATTTATGAAAATTCACAAACAATTATTTAATCTCTTCCCTAATCATGCCACCGCTCAAATTACAATATCTTTTCTCAAAAACAAACAAACACAACCATTAAAATAACAGATATACTTGGCAGCGTTAATAGAGAAAATAAATTTAAACAAATAAAATAATAAAACATAAATGGAAACTACATTATTAATCACAACAAGTACTTCGCTGGAAGGTTACAAAATTAAAAAACAATTGGGCTTGGTACGCGGCATCACAGTGCGGTCGCGCAGTGCATTGGGCAGCATGGCCGGTAATTTTATGTCAATCTTCGGCGGCAAAAGCGATATCTATACTCAGCTTTGCGAAACAGCACGCGAAGAAGCCTATCAGCTGATGATACAGCATGGCAAACAAATGGGAGCAAATGCAATTATCAATATGCGCTATGATGCAAACGAAGTGATGCAGGGCATGACGGAAGTACTTGCTTATGGCACTGCTGTGGTGGTCGAGAAAATAGATTAATCTGCCGGGCATAGTTTTTTGCCCTGCTCCTGTTTCTGTCTGCCAGTTTTTCTGCTGGTTTATATTCTGCTATCTTTTAATAAGTGGGCATTTATAACTTTTAAACAGTTAAGTTTGTTCCCGCAAATAAACTGACAAACGCATAATCAACTAAAAATGACTTTAGAATTTATAATAAAAACCTACAAAACCGAACGGTATAAATTATATTCGGATGTATTTAACAACACCAAAGTATCAGGTTTATTAGGCTTCCCGACTTACCTCGACTATTTCGAAAATTACTTGGGATACTATGCTTCCATAGATGATACCGAAAAACTAATAACATATTCAGTATGCGGTCTCTTCGAATACAAAGGCAAAACGTATGTTCATCCGCATCAGAAAATATGGCGCGACACAGGAGGAAATGAAAAAGGAATAAGAAGCGAAGTGAGTGCCGAAGTAATAAACAGCATTCTCGAGAATTCGGACGCATTCGAAAAAGCCCTGAAAACAAAAGAGTTTAATGAACTGTATGAGTTTATAAAAAAATATAAGATTCCAAAATTCGGCGGAGTAGAAATTTATGATTCAGCATTAAGGATAGGTGCTAAGTACGGCATCAGCCCAAAAGAAGTCTATTTACACGGCAGCACATTAATCGGTTTGAAAACACTGGAAACAAAAAGAATGGTAGAAGAAGATCTATCGTTGAAGAAATCAGTTAAAGTAGAAGAACTGCCAGCCTGTTTCGGCGACATGCTGCCAATACATATTGAAGATTTATTGTCAGTAAAAAAAGTGGATATAATGAAGATGTAATTATTCCTTCACTATCTTTTTAGTGTAGGTATAAGAAGTTTTATCAAACGAAACCACAACAAAATAAATTCCTCTTTCGAGGTTACTCAAATCTGTTTTTAATACAGACGTACCTGCAGCGACATTTTGAATTTCATTCTTCACCAGCTGTCCGGTATAAGCCAATACTTTAATAGTTATTTCGCCTTGCAGCGGACTTGTAAAATCAAGATTTAAAATAGTATTCGCCGGATTTGGATATACATTGTTTACCGATATTTTATCCAGTCCGTTTTCGATAGCAATAGTTGGTGAGTAAGTAAAATTACCGTTATAATCTGTTTGTTTTAAACGGTAATAGGTTATTCCGTCATAAGGTTCATCATCATAAGCCGAATAATTAATTCGTACGCTGCTGTTTCCTGCGCCTTCCACTTTAGTGAATGCAGTAAAAATACTCGCATCCTTTGAACGTTCCAAAGTAAAATAATCATTGTTCTCTTCCGACATTGTTACCCATTGCAATTTATTTTTAGTTCCTTCTGCCTGCCCTTTAAATGCTGCTAACTGGATAGGAAGAGGAGTGGCATTACCTGTTAATATACCATTTCCGGCAGTACCCGATTGAGCCTGAGAAGTATGTCCGCTATTGTTATATCCGCCTGAGCCTGCATTTGTCTGAGCTGTAACAGGCGAAGCCGGCTGAGTACCTGAAAACACGATAGCACCTGCACCTCCGCCGCCGCCGCCAGCATGTGTAGCAGCATCGCCCACATTGCCGCCGCTTCCGCCGTTTGCACTTATTGTTAACGTACATCCTGCTGCCACTGAATAAGAACCCACTTGTAATACAATGCTTCCGGCACCACCTCCGCCGCCGTTTCCATCGTTTCCTGAATTAGAAGGAGTTGACCCGTTAGCAGAAATTGTTCTTCCTCCACAAGCGCCTGTAGTAACTATAGAACCGGCTTCAATTAAAACAATGCCGCCACCATTTCCACCACTTGTACCTACTCCATCGTTTTCCTGACCGCCACCGCCGCCGCCGCCCATAAAAACTCTGGTAGCTGAAATCAATGAACTTAAATCCAAGCCACCTCTTCCTTCCCCTCCTGAAGGACAACCGCCTGCAGAACCATCCCAACCCGGACCGCTTTTTCCGCCGGCAGTGAAATTAGCACCGCCGCCACCGCCTGTATTAATATTTACTCCGCCGCCACCGCCATTAATAATAGGTGCTTTACCATACCGTTGTGCTGCAAGAGTTCGCAAAAAAACACTTTCTCCTTTTTCTCCCCTTGTATTTGAAGCACTTGTCCATTTAGCAGCAATTGTATCACATGTGGAACCTCCGGCATAATAATTAACAGAAACAGAGCCTCCTCTGAAACCTGCACCATCAGCACTTATATTACCGGCTAAAGTTAATGCTCCTGTAACCTGCATGGCTACCACTCCTCCAACATTTCCATTCCAGTTTAATGGAGTAGTTCCTCCAGCCGCGGAAGTATAAGTAGCTCCCAGCAATTGAAAGCTGATAATCTGTACACTTGCATTTGCATTGATATTATAAGTATTAACTAATGCAGATGAGAGAGTAATAGTGCTGAAAGCAGCACCACCTGTATGAGAACTTATAGTTGCTATTTCAAATTTCCCTGCACTTAATCCTCCTGCTGTTAATGTGCCGAAACTGCTGGAGTTAGTTGTGTTGTTTAGAACATTATCCTGCATCTGCATTACAATTATTTGTTCTCCATCTGCAAAAGCATGAGCAGTACTAATATAATTTGATAGAGTGAGCGTTGTAAAAGTCCCGTTAATTGCAGTTACTTTTGCATAAGCATTTAATGTTTGCGAGAAAGTGGCGTGGAAAAAAAAGAGAATTGAAAAAAGAATTACTCTTTTTGTAATCAATAAATAATAAATAAAGGAGGAGTAAACTCTTTTCATGCTGAACGATACAAAATTAGCGATAATCGTTGAAATATAAACATCAAATATGTTCTTTTTTGTTTTTTTTATCAACTAGTATACGTTAACAATGTTTTATGGTTTCAAATTTGTACCAATCTAACCGTATTTAGTAGTAGAAGCTATCAGTTAATTTCTGTTAAAAACTTCTGCCAACAAAAATATCGGAACAAAATTTGCGTTTACTTTAATGTAATTTTGTAATTAAAAAACATTAATAATTTAAAATTTATAACGATGAAAAAAGTAGCAAGCGTATTTATTATCGCAGTTATTGGCGGAGTTGCCGCATTAAGTTTTAATCATTTTATTGAAAACAAATCAGCAGGTCAAACATCACAAATAGGTTATCAACCGCCTGTAAAATATGTAAATCTCCCGACAGGTGCGCCCGAGACAGTTGTCGACTTTACAGGTGCTGCCGAATTGTCAGTTCACGCTGTAGTGCACGTAAAAACAACATATCCGCTTACTGCCAGTCAAAATCAGTTTTATATGTACGACCCGTTTCGCAATCTTTTTGGCGGGCAGGCTCCAAAACAGGAAGCCCCTTCGGCTACCGGTTCCGGTGTAATAGTAGCTCAGGATGGATATATTGTAACTAATAATCACGTGGTAGATGGTGCAGAAAAAGTAGAAATTACTTTAAACGACAAACGCAGTTATACTGCTGAAATTATAGGTAAAGACCCTACTACTGATTTAGCTTTATTAAAAATCAAGGAAACCAATTTACCTTATATGACGTATGGTAATTCGGATAATGTAAAAGTAGGCGAATGGGTACTTGCAGTTGGTAACCCTTTCAACCTTACATCAACTGTTACAGCAGGAATAATAAGTGCGAAAGCCAGAAATATTAATGTAATAGGAAGTGAACATTCTCAAGGTGTAAATTCAAGTAATATTGAAGCGTATCTTCAAACTGACGCTGCTGTAAATCCCGGAAATAGCGGTGGTGCGTTGGTTAATACAAAAGGTGAATTAATCGGTATCAATTCTGCCATTGAATCAAATACAGGTTCATACACCGGTTATTCATTTGCTATTCCGGTAAACTTAACCCGTAAAGTAGTAGCGGATTTACTTGAATTCGGTGAGGTTCAGCGTGCTTATATAGGAATAAGCATTCAGGATTTGGATGCTAAACTGGCAGGAGAGAAAAGTATTAATGAAATAAAAGGTGTTTACGTAAATGGCCTTACCAATGGAGGCGCAGCTGCTGAAGCAGGGATAAAAGAAGGTGATGTGATAACAAAGGTTGGGGAAGCCGCAATTAACAATGTTCCTGAATTGCAGGAACAGGTTGGCAGATACCGTCCCGGAGATAGGGTGAATGTTACTTTAAAAAGAAATAATCAGGAAAAGGTTGTTCCTGTTGTTCTTAAAAACAAAAACGG
>CAIQBY010000255.1 GCA_903870175.1 uncultured Bacteroidota bacterium | reverse complement strand
AATTATCAATACTAATAAAAAAGGTTGCTTTTTCTAAGTGTATTTTAAAAAACTTTAGGCGGATGTGGTCAGGGTAACCTATTAAGTCCTGCAATGCCATTTCCAAGTAAGTAAAATTTTGGAAATAAAGTCTAATAATTTCAGTGATTTCAAGAGTTGAAACATAGTCATTATGCTTTTCTAAAGCAGCCTCATAAAAAGGTGCAACATTAAGTTCTTTATTTTTTTTCTTTGCCATAGGTCTATACTGTTAAATCAGGTATTTTATTTACTGCTTCTCTTTTTTCATTTCCAGTTGTAAGGTCGGTAGGTTTTCAACTGCTTTTTCTTTTAATTCATTTACTACTCTCACATATCTTTGAGTATATACCAAGGAACTATGACCAAGTAAAGAACTTGCAGAGTTTACATCACTGCCATAATAGATAATATTAGTAGCAAATGAATGTCTTGCACAATGCCAAGTGATTTTCTTTGTTAGTTCTGCTTTTTTGCACCATACTTTTAAACCTTTTGAACAAGCTGTATGAGAGGGCAAATTAAAAACAAACTCATTTTGCTTTTCAATATCTCCTAATATTTCAATAGCATTTGTATTTAGTATTATTGTTACCGGTTTACTTGTTTTTTGTTGTGTTATCTTCAAAACATTGCCATTGATATTTTGCCATTTTAAAGAAATTATATCACAAAATCTTAAACCGGTTAAGCAGGAAAATAAAAATGCTTTTTTTACTTCATTATTAGTGCAATCGGTTTTTGCTAATAGTTGTATCTCATCAAAAGTTAGAATGTCTTTTTTTATTGATTCATTTCTTTTGGCTGTTAAATCTTGTGCAGGATTGAATTGTAATATCTTTTCCTTTACTCCATAGTGCAATACCTTTTTGAACTTCTTAAAATAGTTTGCCGGTGTTTCTCCATTCAAATTATCTTCTAAATATTCTTTAAAATCCTCTGCTAAATTCTCTGTAAGTTCTTTTGTTGTTATTGTTTCAATATTCACAAATTTTAAATACTCTTTGAACTTTTCAAAGCATCCATTCATTACCCTTTTATCTTTTTTAGTGTATTTGTTTAGGTAATCTTCAAAGAACACAACAAAATCAATATTCTTTTTAAAAGCAGGTGTTATACCATATTCATTGCTTTCTAATTGTTCCTCAATCTTGTTTCTTATTTTTTGAGCAAGTTTAAATCTTCTTTGGTTTTCAATTCTATCAAAGGGAGTAAGAGGTTTAATTAGTTTGCAGTTCTTTAAAAACTCATACTTTCTTTTTCCATTATGCCAAATGTCTAACAACATTGTAGTTGTTCCATCAGCATTTTTTCTTTTTCTTAAAATTACACTCATATTTTCTCTTTATTACTTATGGTTGGATTTTGATTGCACAAAGTAACAAATAAAAATCCAAAGTAACAATAGAGTAACAAAAGTTGTGAAAACAAGAGAAAACAAGAAATAACCAAAAACAAACAATCTTTTATTTATTGGGCTTTTGAGAGATATTGACGAGGTGTAAAAACAGGGTTGTGTTGCCCTACGGGCTACGATAAAATCCTTGTAAATGTAAGTTTACGAGGATTTTTTGTTTTATTTAAAACAATTATTAGTCAGCTCGATTAATAAATTAACTGATTTTCTGTAGTTTATAAGTGATTCAAATCAAAATGTATTTTGATTTGAATCATTGAGTCCCGGATTATATACCGTTTACTTTGCTATTATTTAATATCAATGGATTATTCATTAACTAAAATTGGGAATCATGATTAAGAAAATAATTTGCCCTGTCGATTTTTCCACAGCCTCACTTAATGCTTTAGAATATGCCGCTAAATTAGCTCAGGTTTTCAATTCAGAATTAATGCTGATAAATGTTCAGCGAATATCAATGCCGGCTGCTGCAGTAAGCATGGGAGAAGGAATAGGCGCACACGTTCATGAAGATGCTCTGTTGGCTTCTGAAAGATTGAAAGAAATAGCTGTAGAAACAAATAAGATGTTTAATATTTCTACACATTATGAAGTTGAAATTACTGCAACTGCGATGGAAAAAACCTTTGCTTCAGCAGGTGAAAAAAATGTAATGATTGTGATGGGAACAAACGGAATAGACGATGTTGACCAATATATATTTGGAACCAACACCTATAATGTCATTAAAAAAACAAATTGTCCTGTATTTATTGTTCCCGAAAACGTAACTTTTTCTAGAATGAAGAAAATTATTTTTGCTTGGGATTATACACACAAAAATAAGTTTTCATTTTCGCTGCTCAATGAATTTATGAACGAATTTAACCCTCAATTTGTTTTTCTTCATGTAAGCAAACGACCATCGGAAATAGGTAAAGATATATTCAATGCACTTAGGGATGAAATCATTGAAGTGCTTGGAAACACTACCAATGTAGAATTCGAGCAGATATACTCCGATGACGTGCCCGAAAGCATTAACAGATATATGAGAAAATCGAAAGCGGATATGTTATCAATCACATTTTATAACAGAGGATTAATTCCTGATCTATTTCACGGCACTGTGGCAAAGGATCTAAGTGCTGTTGCAGATTATCCTATCCTTGTTTTACATGCTTAAAAATATATTTAATAATAATTAATATGGAAACTACATTAAAAAAACCAGTGGCAAGAAATTTAAATTCTGTTTATGCCAACAATACTATCAAAACAATATATGAAAGAAGGGCTGTACGGAAATATATCGATAAGCCTGTTGAAAAAGAAGTTATCGAACAAATAGTAGACGCAGGAAGAATGGCTCCGTCAGCTATTAACAGGCAACCTTGGAAATTTTATGTTCTCACTGATAAGAAAGAAATTAAAACCTATTCGAAAGCAATAGGTGTTGTTGCGCTGAAAGGAATAATGAAAACTGGAGTAAAAAGTATTGTGAAAACAATAAAAGGGTTTTTACATTTTTCGCATGGTATAGAATTCTTCAAAGCTCCTGATCCTGTTTTCCATAATGCTCCAGTTGTAATATTTATTACATCTGCAGGTAAAAGTGAGTGGGCACAATTGGATATAGGTATGTGTGCACAAAATATGATGCTTGCAGCTAAGTCCATTGGAATAAGCAGTTGCCCGATAGGATTGGCAAAATTTATTGAAAACACTGAAGAGTATTCCAAATTAAATATCCCTGCTGCTGAACATATTCATCTGGCAATTATATTGGGTTATGGCGATGAAAACCCTGAAGTGCATGAAAGGAAAAAAAACAATATAGTTTACTTATAGAAAATCAAATTAAACAATACTGTCAGGGAAAAAGTATGGTGTTATTTTGCTGTAGTTGTAAGTATCACTGTGCTTTTTGTAATGGCGGATTATCAAATAGTGGAAGATAAAATATCCAAAGTGGTTAACTTACCGGCTTGAAAATTGGTTTCAGTTTCTGTTCCATTACTTTAAAGAAAGATTGATTTTCTTTTTTTAGTCTGTTGACCAATGTAACAATTGTATGTAATTTCCTGCTTTTTAATTCCTCCGATTTTACAATAAATCTTTCCAGCGATTTTATCAATTCAATTTTATCGTGCCAATTTCCAATTGATGTTCCGTTTTGTTTTAAAACCGTTAATGCTTTTTTTGGCTTTTTATCCGGATTCATTTTATAATAAAGTGAAACAATTGCATTAAGCGATTTCAGGTGGATTCTAATATTATGCATTATTGCGTTATTATCTCCTGCTATCAATAATTGCTCAGTATTCTTTAATTCTTCATTAATAAAAATTAAACATTTATCATTTATAACCTTACTGTCTATTTTGCTACATAACTTTTTAATTTTAGTTTTTGATTTTTTCAGAAGTTCAATATCAAAATTGGCAACAGCTTTTTTAAATTTCTTATAAAGCTTCTCTTTGTTCGCATTTGCAAAATTTCGATATTGTTTAACTAAAGTTGGGGATATTTTATATCGGGATAGATAATTAATATTTACCTGTGTTTCCCTGATTCTCCCGCCGCTGTTATAAACTGATTTAAAAACATTAAAGTATTCTTTCGAATTAAATTTATCAGCAGAAAGTCTTTCGAATAAATGTATAACAGCCCGCAGCCTTTTAATGTCAACTCTTATCTGATGAATTGATTTTTCATTTGGAATATTTTTTACTTTATCTAAATGCGATAGAAACGTACGTACTTCTTTTTTATAGTACTTGTATAAATAGATGTTCGATTCGATCTTCTTCATTTGCTTTCTTTTCAAAATGGAATACGAATTACGCACAAATCCATACAAGACGCAATGACGAATGTCAAAAGAAATTTTGATTAAGTACATTGAATAAACTTATTCTTTGCCTTTAATTTGCTAAAAATTTAAAGGAATAAAAAAATGAAAACATCAATCTTTCTTATAACAGGTATAATTACGATAATAGTAATTGGGTGCATTGGCACAAAGGAAAAAACTGCTGACGAGTTGCTCAAAAATCCTACTATGGAGGAAGATATTTATACTTCTATTATTAAGGACACTGCTCACCTTTCAAAATTTATGAATAAAATGATGGCAAACGAAAGTTGCCAATCAATGATGGCGAAAAATAATTCTCTGATAAAGATGGTTTGCATGTCGGAGAAGATTGATAGTATAGTAATTAATGATAAACAAATAAGAGAAAAGATGACAGGCAATCTTTTTAAAAAAATGGAAGCAGACAGTGTAGTATGTGATGAAACATGTATCAGGTTATCAAAAAATCAATACCTTAATAATTACTTCAAACAGCATGTTTCAGCCTATTCTAACGAAGACAAAGGACTGAAATCTAAAATTAAGAAATGAATATACTGGTCGATGTAAGCAGCTTTGGTTGCTTATGACTGTACAGTTGGCTGAACGCATTGCGCTTCACCACTGGGAAAGGGGTTAATGCCCCTTTCTTTTTTTATTTATTAGTTGCTGTGATTAACATCAACGCAGTGTTTGCGCTCGGTCATTTCACAGCCTTTCTAATTGAAATACTTTTGTACCGATAAATTTAATTAATGTTTAACAATATAAATTTTAAATACCATGACACAATTAGTAGTTAAGAGAAATGGAACAAAGCTTCCAACTCTAGTAGATGATTTTTTCAACACCAGAAGTTTTCTTCCGAATGTGTTTGATTTTGATTCTGATTTTTTTGATATGAACGGCGGTTCACTTTTGGTTCCTGATGCCAACATCATCGAGAACGAAAAGGATTACAAAATCGATCTTGCCGCTCCCGGATTGGAGAAAAAAGATTTCAAAGTTGAAATACTTGATGGAGTACTGAACATCAGTGCTGAAAAAGAAGAAGAGAAAAAAGAAGAAGGAAAAAATTTCCGCAGAAGGGAATTTTCCTACAACTCTTTTAAACGTGCGTTCACTTTGCCTGATAATCTTATGAATGATAAGATTGATGCAAAATACGAAAACGGAATTCTTCATCTCACTCTTCCGAAAAAAGAAGTGACAATTTCGAAACCGGCAAAACAAATTAAAGTAGCATAGTTTCGTTTTGATGAGTGAGAAAAAACCAGTCCCGTAAGACTGGTTTTTTTATTTTTATAATAATTTAAAGAAAAGAAATAGGAGGGAAGGAAATAATATTATTCGAAAATAATATTATCAATTGTTGCGCCCAGACTAAGGAGAATCTCCTTTATGTTTTTTACAAAATCTTCCGGTCCGCAGATATAAAAATGCTGTTTGAAATTCTCGATGTGGTCAATAAGAAAATTACGGTCAATTCTTTTTTCTAAAAAGCCGATTACATTTTCGCGGGTAAATACCATAATAAAATTATTCTTAAGCATCGTATGCAATGGTTTTTCCATTATCACATCATCCGATGTTTTATTTGAATATATCAGCAGGTTTTCGCGCAATCGTTTTTGTTTGTATAAGTAACGAAATATAGATAGAAATGGGGTAATACCTGAGCCGGCAGAAATGAATACACCGCTTTCTTTGTACTGAATGGTGCCAAATACATCATGCAATATCAGTTCATCTCCGGCATTAATGCTGTCCAGTTTTTTTGTAACTCCATTTCTATCCCGATAGATTTTTATCATAAACTCCAGATAATTATCTTCAGGTAAATTTGTAAATGTAAATGGACGAATAGCATTTTTCCATTCGGGTAAATTAATAGAAACATTAACCGATTGCCCCGGCACAAAACTATAACCGGGAGGTTTTTCGAGAACGAAACATTTTACATCATGTGTTACATAACTTGTTTCAAGGATTTTTAAAGAAACAATCGGATATGTTTCTTTAGTATCGTTTGCTTTTATTGCCTCTTTCGGTGAATTGACTTTTTCTCCTGTGTTTTCAATTTCCATTGCCATACTTTTATTTTATTTAAAATGCAATTAGTTATACAAAGGTATCTTTAATAATTGTAAAATGAAGTGATGTTAATCATTGGAATTAGTAATGTACTTCATTTAGTTAGTTGTGTTTAAAACGGTGTTTCATTATTAACAGGCTAAAATCATATTCATTTGCAGTGATATCAATCAATGTTCACTTTGATTAATACTATTGGTTTAATTTAATATTTGTTATAATTTTGAATTTGAATAAAACAGTATTTATAAATTTAATATTATACAAAATGAAAGGATTTAAAATAGCAATAGAAAAGGAAGCGGTAATAAACAATAATTTTCGCAAAGTATTATATACTTCAACACACAGTCAATTGGTATTGATGTGTCTTAAGCCGCTTGAAGAAATAGGTGAAGAAACGCATACTGAAAATGACCAGTTCTTTCGTATTGAAAGCGGATATGGCAAATGTATTATTGATGGTAATGAATATCCGGTGACTGACGGAGATGCTGTGATTGTGCCTGCAGGTGCCAGACATAATATAATTAATACCGACAGCAAAAAAGAATTGAAGATGTACACCATTTATTCTCCGGCTCATCACAAAGATGGTATTATCAGGAAAACAAAAGCGGAAGCGGAAGCAAAGGAAAACGAGGAAGAATTTGAAGGTGTAACAACCGAAAGTATTAATAGGTAATTATTGTTTTGCTGAATGAGTGAATGAAAAAAACCAGCCCCGTAAGGCTGGTTTTTATTGAATAAGATACTTGTATAAAAAAGTAAATGAATCCTTTTATTTTCTTCTTAATTCTTAATTAATTTCTTTTCTATTTTACCTTTTTCTGTAATCACTTCTACAATATAAACACCTTTTGGAACTTGATTTATATTAATTGAAAATTCAGTATTATTGATTTCTGTATGGTTAATAATTTCTTCTCCAAGTACATTTACAAGTTTTATTTCATTTATCTGCACGCCCTCTGTAGTTACCATAAATGATGATATTGCAGGATTAGGGAACAATGCAATAGTAGCATTTAATTCCTGATTATCAACTCCTAAATTAATACCGGAATCGTATTGATAAAAAGCGGAATATACAGTAGAAGAAGTTCCGCTGCCGTCATCGCCTGTACCTATATATCATTTGTTGCCGATTGAAAACCCTACCGCATTGCGCACTGGAGTTCCCGGGAAACTTGCCTTTTGCGTCCACGTATCATTTGTTTGATTATAGGCATAGAAATTAGTATTGGATGGATAACCGGTGCCGATATATCCATAATTGCCGATGGAGAAACCTACAGCCTGAGAAACCTGTCCGCCGCCATAATTTGCTTTCTGCACCCATGTGTTCGTTGCTGGGGTGTATTCCCAGAAATCATTGACCACTGTATTAGTCCAGCCTGTGCCTATATATCCTTTTCCATTGATAGCAAATCCAACAGCATCATATCGCGCAGCACCGGGGAAGTTTGCTTTTTTTGTCCAGGTATCAGCAATAGGGTCGTATTCCCAGAAATCATTATAACCGCCACCAACATGCCCTAACGAATCGCCTGTACCTACATATCCTTTGCCTCCAATAGAAAAACCAACTGCTGCATATCTTGGCCCTCCGCCGAAATTAGCTTTCTGTATCCACGTATTTGTTGTTGGGTCATACATCCACCAATCCCCAAAATCAGTATTGCCGCCTGCCGTTTCGCCCATTCCGCAATACGCTTTTCCGTTGATGGTAAATGCAACACATTCGTATCGGCTCGGATTTGATGGTAAATAAGGTATACCTGCCCAAGTATCAGTAATACTGTTGTATTTAGAAAAATCGAAGATGCTGTTTCCATTACATCCGGTGCCGATATATCCTGTATCGTTGATTACAAAACCTACTGCTTCGCCTCGTGTTGCCACTCCATAAGTTGACATGAAATCGGATTTTTGTGTCCACGTATTTTGTGCCGTTATACTCAATCCTGCAATGCAGGAGAATAAAATAATTGTGTAAAGTGTTTTCATATTTTATGTTTTATAATTTTTGTAAAAGTAAGTGAATTATTTTAAACGGATTTATTTATTATGGAGAATCGACATTATGTTAAGGTTAATTATTTCGCATTTATTTTCGAAATAAAAAAACTCTTGCCAATTCCTTTGGCACTGTTCGAAAGTTTTGTATTGCTAAAATTCAATACTGAACTATCTGAGCCTCCTATTATATAGATGTTACCTGCATTATCTACTACTAATCCATTGCCCCAATCGTTATCAATGCCTTTCGGATTTTCACTCCATAAAGCTGCTCCTTCATTATTATATTTAGCAATAAACATATCAGTAAAATATTTACTTCCTGAATTTACAAGCAAACATTTTCCGAATTCAACTTTGGAACTGCGGAACCAGCCTGTGATATATACGTTACCGTAACTGTCCGTATTAATACTTTTGCCTCTGTCATCAGCAGGTCCTCCAATACTTTTTGCCCATAAAGATTTACCATCGCTGTTATATTTAGCAATAAAAATATCATTGCTTCCATTGTTATTCATCGTTGTGCTGTCCAGTGTAATGCTTGAACTCTGAAACCTGCCGGTAATAAATATATTATCATTTGCATCCACAGCTATTGCTTCTCCTTCTTCATCATCGCCTCCACCAACTATTTCCGCCCAAATTATTTTTCCTGAAGGAGAATACTTTGAAATGAATATTTTTTCAAAAATTCTGAACGGTCTCTCATTAGGCAACACTTTAACAAGGCGATCGGTACTGTTTCTTTTACTTTTAAAACCCGAAGTGTCTTTTAAATTACCAAGCGAATCCATCAACATTGATATTGCTTTTGAAATTCGTATAGAATCTGCTTTTGTATTATTAATTCCGGCATTTGAAATCGAAAGACTGTCGAAATAGAGTTCCTTGCTATAAGTGCCTCCTGTAAGATATACATTGTTTTTGCTGTCAACGGTTATTCCGTAAGCATGGTCGTAAGCATTTTGAGTGCCTGCAATGCTTTTTGCCCATATAAGATTTCCGTCAGTATTAAATTTCGAAAAAAATATATCAGACGAACTGCCTGTATGATCTCCCTTATTAATGATAGTATCCCGTGACTGAAATATTATCTTCGGACTGCCGAAATCTCCGGCAATATAAACGTTTTTGTTTTTATCTACAGCAATACTGTTTGCCAAATCATCATTTTCTCCACCTGCACTTTTTGCCCAAAGTATAACTCCTGCATTATTTAATTTTGCAATAAATATATCATTAGTGCCTGCCTGCCCCACATTGATTAATGTGTCTTTTCCGAAGCCGATTTTATGACTCGTATATCCTCCGGTAATATATATATTTCCGTTTTCATCCGCTGCAATACTGTTTCCAATATGTCAATTATTACCAATAACCACGTTTTATCTGCCATAAAGTCCGAATTACGCTTTTTTTTGACTACCTAGCAGCAAATAAACTAGTTTATTTGCTGCTAGGTAGTAAGGGAGGGCATATATTTTTACTTTTTTATACCCTTGGAACATTCCTAACTCCCATTTTTTTACTTTTTTTATCTCCTCCAATGTTTCCAGGGAGGTATTTTTCAGGAAAACAAAAACTTCCAATGTTGGTAGATTATGTAATTCAAAAAATAATTCCGTAAAAAATAAGTATTAATAAAATACTTCTGTAAAAAAAACTTTGACGTGTTATTTAAGGCAGAAATTTATCAGTAAACCTGACAGGTTTTAAAAACCTTCAAGGTTTGCAGGCAGGTTAGAATTTAGAATTTACGATTTAGAATTTCCTTTCCTGCTCCTCTTTAATTTCGAATGTACATTTTTAGGAAACACAACTGTAAAAGTACTTCCTTTATTTTCGACACTTTCAAAATCAATAGTGCCGCCAATCAATTCCATATATTTATTCACAATCATCAGTCCCAAGCCGGTTCCCTGGATAGTCTCCGCATTTCTTGCCCTGAAAAATAACGAGAACATATTTTGCTGATCTTTCTTCGGTATCCCAATTCCGTGGTCTTTTATAATCACTTTAACAGTTTCTTTTTTTACTTCCACAGCAATTTCAATCGGCTTGCCTTCGCCCGAATATTTACTTGCATTGGTAATAAGATTGAGTAATGTATTATGTATTTTTTCCTCATCCTGATACATTAAAACCTCACCCGCCTGATGATAATGTATATGTTGTCCGTCTTTCAAACTGCCTTTCAGTTCTTCCATAGTGTCCACAATCATTGTATTCAAATCAAAGTGGCAGTTTTCAGCTTTTGTTTTTCCCTGTTCCAATTTCTCCAGACTCAGAAAATCATTGAGGATATCAGTAAGCATATCCACAGAAGATTTTATACGCTTGAAATGTTTTTTTATTTTATCATTACTCACTTCTTTGGTATATTCTTCGAGTATGGAAACCGATGTAAGCAGCCCGGCAAGCGGAGTGCGGAATTCGTGAGAAGCCATCGACACAAATCTCGATTTCAAATCGTTGTTTCCCTTTTCGCGTTCCAATGCTTCAGTAAGTTTTATAGTACGGTCGCGCACTGATTTTTCGAGGTGTTCATTCAGCCGTATCATTGCATCTTCCGCTTTTTTCTTATCGGTAATATCAATAAATGTTTTGAAAATCAAATGCTCGCCCTGCATTTCAATTTCTTCTGTCGAAAAAAGTATATTTAATTTCACGCCCGACTTTTCCCCAATTACCATTTCATAATTTTTTACTTCACCTTTCTTCTTTAGAATACTCACGAGCTTTTCTCGTTCATGCGCCCTGCAATAGTTATAAAATCCTATTTCGGTAGAAGTTTTCCCAATTAATTCTTCGCGTTTGTATCCGAATAATTTAGTGAAGCTATCATTCACTTCTATAAAGCAGCCATCAGCCACACGCGAAATAGAAAGTGCTATAGGGCTCGACTGGAAAGCTTTTGAAAACCTTTCCTCGGATTCCTGCAATGCCAGTGATTTTTGTTTCACGTCTGTAATGTCTCTCGAAAACACTGCTATTCCTCCATCATGCGGACATACTCTTACATCATACCATTTATCCCGATACACTGATGTTGACTCGAAAGACACTTGCTTTCCTGTTTTCATCACTTCCCGGTATTTAGTTTCATATATTGTTCCAATCAATTCAGGAAATAATTCCCATATTGTCTTTGTCGAAAATATCTCTTCCTCTTTTTTACCAATAAGGTCAAGGCAGATACCATTTACATAAGTATATCTCCATTTACTATCAATGCTCATAAAGGCATCCCCAATCTCTTCCAGCACATCTTCATAAAGATTTTTAGTATTCTCCAGTTTTTTATCTGCAATAATCTGTGCAGTAATATCCGAAAACAAAACTACCATAAGCGGACCTTCAGTATCATGAAGATGATCGCTCAAGCTTACTTCTGCAATAATTTCGTCATTGTTTTTTTTCAAAAAAGACACTGTCTTTTTAATTGGCGAACTATGATTCGTTTTATCAAAAAAATGTTTGCAGAGGTGAAGACATTCTTTTTTAAGATTCTCCGGAATAAGAGTAAGCAGTTTTTTATTTACAAGTTCTCCTCTTCTATATCCCAATAGTTTCTCGCCTCTCGGGTTCGCTAACCGTATGGTAAGATTTTTATTTAAAATAAATAATCCTTCTATCGAGCGTTTATAAAATGCACTGTATATTTCAGCTAAGTCAATGGAATTGTCGGTTGGCGTTTTCATGGAATTTATTTTTATCAAAGTAAATAAAAATAATAATTGTGAATAGTGATATTTATCACTACTTTTTGTGACGTTGGTTATAGGTAATAACAGGAAATAATTAATAAATTCTTAGCAGAAAAGAGATTTGTTTCCCTGAAGAAAATTTAACTGCGATGTTTGAAAAACTGTATCTGTCTTTCTCTCTTTCTCATTTCATCAAGGCTTGCGCCATAGCCAAGTACCCGATGAGTAATTCTGGAAACCAGTTTGTAAAGTTTTCCTCTTGTTGCTTCAGGATTTCTTTTCCTGTCTGTTGCTGTTATTCTATCTATCATAGCATTTATTGTTTAGGTTATTCTGTCTGATAATAGGTTTTATCTCCGGATTTGTAGTCGGAATAATATCGGGTCGTGGATGCTCCGGCATATTTTTACCGGGGTTCTCTATTCTGTCTGGTGCAGGAGGGTTTGTTGGTATAACAGGCAACGGTTTTATTTCCGGTTTTATTTGATTTGTTTTCATTTTATTTATTGCTATTTGTTTACAAAATATCATGCTTCTATATTTGATTATTATTTTTCACAACTACCTTTTCAAGTTTCTCCTTAAGTTTATCTATCAGCATCTTTTCTTTTTTATTTGTTCCGCGATAAGCATAAGCAAGTTCTTTGGCAACCCGAATACAAACGTTTTTCATTTTTTCGTCAAATGCAGTATGATGTTCCTCCACAAAATCAATGAACGATTCGAATGCTGTTTCGGGGTCGCTGCTGTTTTCATCCAGAATATTGAATTCTGTTTCAGCATAAAATGCAGCATCAGTTCCATATTCGTCACCATGTTTTTCTATCGGCACCAATTCTCTTCTCACAATTTCCTGCAGTTTCTTTTTCTCCTGCGGAGAAATAAAACCGTCTATGTCGGCTATTGCATATAGCAGTTTGCCAACCTCCGAATAAAATTCACTGTAAATCATCTTCTTGTTTTTTAGTTAATATTCAGCTTTTTTATATAATCCTGTCAATTCGCCAAAAGCAATAATATGTTTGCTCATTGCTTTCTCCATTTCAACTTTGTTTGACGCAACATGCAGATTAAGTAATTCATCCAGTGCATATACTTTAAAGGTATACCGGTGAGTCCGGGATGGAGGACAGGGTCCGCCATAATGTATTTTCGAAAAACTATTCCATCCTTCCGTACCCGGAATACTATCTTCATCTATTTTTCCCGAAACAGGAATGTTCCATACCAGCCAATGTATCCAGGGTCGGATAGGAGCATCAGGGTCTTCAACTATCAGTGCCAGACTTTTTGCTTCCAGCGGAATGTTTTTAATTGACAGAGGTGGATTAATATTTTCGCCGTCACTTGTATATTTTAGAGGTATATGTCCTCCATCTTCAAATGCGTCACTTATTACATTCAATGTTTTTATTTCTTCAGATATTTGAACCGGATGATGTATCATAAATTCGAGTTTTAATATTTTAAATAAATTCTATTTAAGCACTTTTGATAAATAGATGCCTGCACACAATGTTTGTATAAGTCCGGAAACACTCCAGTTGATAACTAACAGAAGAGTTACCGGGAAACTGCTGTAAGACATTATCATGCCTGGAATAGAAATTACCCAGTAACTTAATCCAAACTTAATTCCTTTTTCCAGAAAAGTTTCTCCTGTAATTAAGCTCTTTGTTTTATCCCAAAGCCATACTAATATGAAACCAATTATAAAAGGTTCAATAAAAACCAGCGACATCATCGGGTCCGACCAAGGGCGAAACAGGCATGGATTCATGTATTCCAATTTAATGGAAGGAACCACAAGTTGAAATAATTGTCCTGTCAACATTCCGGCTACAAGCATTATTGCACCAGCTACCAAACTTGAAATAAATCTTTTCATACTATAATAGATTAATTATAGTACAAGATTACACACGATAAATAATAAATGAAATGAAGTAAATCAAATTATCCCTTGATACTAATCACGGAACAGCCTTTTGATTTAGTTTTTGAGAGACTCGAGCTTCTTAAGGTCAAGTATTTTGATACTGCCGTTGTTGGTTTCTATCAATCCTTCTTCCCTGAAGTCTGTGAGGTTTCGGCTAACTGATTCCGGCGAGATACCGGATAAGGAAGAAATATTTTCGCGAAGAAGAGTGAACGATAATTCATCACCGTCTTTGTCCTGATATTTTTTTGAAACATATATAATTGCTTCTGCTACACGTTTTCTTGCAGAATCATACGCTAACTTTAAAAGTTTTTCTTCTGCTTCCGAAAAATTATTCGACATCATTTTTATAAATGTCATTGCAATTTCCTGATTGGAATATAATAAAGCGAAAAATTCATCACTTGGTATAAGTGCTACTTCCGAATCTTCAATTGCAGTGGCTGATTGTTTATGTTGTGTATTTTCAAGTAAAGGCATATATCCTACAAAATCTCCTGCTTTCAATATTTCAATTATGAATTCTTTTCCCGACTCATTTGATTTAAATACTTTCACTTTACCTGAAACAATAAAATAAACGAAGCTCGGCGAATCACCTTCCATGAACAGCATATCCTTTTTCCTAATCTTTTTTATTTTTCTGTTATCCGAAAGAATGTTCACTCCCTTTTTTGTTTTCGCATTGTTGATGAATTCATTTAATCCTTTCAGATTATTTTCGAAATAATCCTTCATCAATTTATTTTTTTTCAACCGTGCAGCCACTATTTTTAATAAATCAGCACCGTTAAACGGTTTTGTAAGATAATCATCTGCACCCAAATCCATTCCCATCCTAAAATCCGACTTTTCTGATTTGGCAGTAATAAATACAAAAGGAGTCCCAATCAGTTCAGGAATATTTTCAGTAGCTTTTAATACTCCGTAGCCGTCAAGCACCGGCATCATTATATCACAAAGTATTAAATCAGGCAAGTTTTTTTTAGCCGACTCCAGTCCTTCCTTTCCATTGGTTGCAGTAAACGTTTCGTACCCTGCAATTTCCAATAACTCTGCAGTGTTTTCCAACACATCTGCATTGTCTTCGATGATAAGTATTTTTTTTCCCATTTTGATTTATTTACCCTATATGAAAATATAAGTAATTCAGATTAGAATTCTGACTGCAAGATTAGAAAATAAGATCTGAACCTGTAATGACCAATATCACTATTTACAAACCGAAACTAGTGATGTTAATCACTGTTTTTCAGGTCAAATTCATTGTAATAGGTGTAGTCTAAGTTTTTTGGGGCTAAGGCTTCGGAAAATTAATGAAGAAAGTAGTTCCTTCATTCACTTTTTGGTCAGAATAAAAATTGTTTTATCACACTTTTCTGCTCGTTTTGATAATGAAACGTACAAAGGAAACCTATTATTGAAGGTAAGCAGGAACTGCTGTTTGCTCTGTTTGTTTTATCCTGTTAATTGAACATTTTTGTAGTATCGCACTTAATTTGTTTTTTGTTTTGATAGTAGTATTACCGATTTCTTCAATTGGTGATCGCTTTTTATCTTTTAATTCTTTAAAATGAGTAGGTGAAAATCCGGTAATGCTTCTGAACTGATTCGATAAATGTGCAACACTACTATAGTTCAATTTCCATGCGATTTCTGAAATACTAAGTTCATCATATATCAGCAGTTCTTTTATGTATTCGATCTTATGTAATATGATAAAATGTTCTATGGTCATTCCCTGTGTTTCAGTAAATATATTGGATAGATATGCATAACTGTGCTTTAGTTTTTCACTTAAATAATCGGAGAAGTTTGTTTTTAAAGGTTCATCTGTATAATGAACCATATCAATTATTGCGGTTTTTATCTTTTCAATCAATACCGATCTTTTATCATCCAATAACTCAAACCCTAACATTAGTAAATCCTTTTTCAATTTTTCTTTCTGTTCTAGTGAAATGTTTTCCATTATATCCACTTCGCCTAAGTCTATTATAATATAATGCAATCCAAGTTTTTTCAACTCTTCTTTCACCGCTGTTATGCAACGATTACTAACCATGTTTTTTATGTGTATTTTCATATTAAAATATTTTATTTAGAAATGATAAAAGATATTGTCCGACAAAACTAGTCAGAGAAGGAGAAGGGGTAAATGATTATCCTCACTAAGTGATAACAATCACTATAAAATTTGACAAATGGGTTTTTCCGAAATGGATATATTCTGTAATTTGCTTTGAATGATAAGTTAACTGAGCAAGAATAAAAAAACTCCCAACGGAAGCACCGGGAGTTTAATTGTATACATTTATATTCAAAGTTTATTCCAACTTAAGGCAAAACTTTATGGTGTCGAAGAGTTCCTTTTCCTGAAACGGTTTTCTTATATATGCATGTGCGCCCATGTTAAGTCCTATTTCCACTTCTCTTCGGTCGGCACTGGCAGTAACGAAAATAAAAGGGATAACAGCAGTTGAAGGATCTTTTTTCAATCCGTTAAATACGTCGTATCCGCTTAATTCGGGCATCCAGATATCGCAGAGAATCAAGTCGGGTTTTCCTTCCATCGCCATCACTAAACCTGCTTTTCCATTGGTTGCAGATATTACATTATACCCTTCCAGATGAAGTAACTCGCATACATTTTCACGTATACCAGTATTGTCTTCAATAACTAATATTGTTTTCATCGTAGATTTTTTGAATGGTAAAGGTAAATATTTTTTCCTGTTTAACCAACAAATAAATATTACTATTTCATTAATATATTTTTGGGAATAATTTCCAACTATATAGTTGAGAAAATAACCGTAAAAGTGGTGCCAATACCTGATTTACTTATAAAAGAAATAGAACCTTCCAGCAGTTCAATGTATTTTTTGACAATATTAAGCCCAAGTCCTGTGCCTTGTATATTTGTAGCATTGGTAGCTCTGTAAAACTTTCCGAATAAATGTTTCTGTTCATCTTCAGGTATTCCAATACCGTAATCCTTTACTTTTATAACAACTTCTTTTTTGTTTACTTCTAATGTAAATTCAATTGCTTTATCTTCTCCCGAATATTTAATAGCATTGGAAAGCAGATTAAGAATCACATTTCTGAGAATCTTTTTGTCCTTTGTAATTTCTTTTTTGCCTGTAAACGAGAAATCAATATGCTGACCCGGTTTCAATATTCCCTGCACCTCTTCCACTATGTCTACCGAAAAATCTTTCAGATTGAATTTCTCTTTCAGCACCTCTGTTTTTCCCTGTTCAAGTTTGTCAAGCGAAAGGAAATCATTTAATATATCGACTAGGTTCTGTACAGATGATTTTATTCGGTTGAGATGTTTTTTCCTTTTTTCCTGCAATCCTTCGCTGTTATAAAGTTCCATAATTGACACACTTGAAAGAATTGCACTAAGTGGAGTGCGGAATTCATGTGAAGCAGTGGAAACAAATCGCGATTTCATTTCATTCAATTCCTTTTCGCGTTCCAGTGTAGCAGTAAGTTCCAATGTTCGTTCCTCCACTTTTTCCTCTAGTTCTTCATGTGTCCGTTTGCTGTCAGTAATGTCAATTATTACCGCCTGTATTTCGCTCTTATAGTGATTTATTTTAGCAAATATATTTGCCCAGAATAATGTCCCATCCACTTTTTTTAATTCGCAGGTAGTATTCAATTCACTGTTTTCGTGCAGGCGTTCAATAAAATCTTCTCTTTCTTTTTGACTAATGAAATGGTGTGTGGAATGAAAATTTTCAATAAAATCAATCTTCGATTTGTAACCGAATATGTCAACGCATACATCATTTACTTCAGTTACTTTTGTAGTTATCAAATCAATTGTAAGAATTGACACTACTGAATTTTCAAAGAGATTTCTGAATTTGAGTTCGTTATCAATTACTTTCTGATGAGCAATCATCTGCTCAGTAATGTCAAGAATTACGGTACGGGCGAGGGTGCGATCCGAATTAAGTTTTACAAATATATTTGCCCAAAAAGGAGTGCCGTCAACCTTCTTCATTTCCTGATATCTGTTGCTCAATTCTCCTTTCTCAACTAATGTTTTTAAATTACTTTCTATATCTTTTTCCCTGACAAAATGTTTCTTAGGTTCAAAATTATTTTTAAAATCCTGCTGTGATTTATATCCAAAGAGCTTAACAGCAACATCGTTTGCTGCCACAGCTCTCTTTGTATTCATATCTGTGGTATGCATCGAAACAAGTGAATTCTCAAAGATTCCTCTATAACGTTCTTCACTTAATTTTAATTTTTCAAGTGCTTTTATCTGCTCTGTTATGTCAATAATTATCGCCTGGGCTTTATTATTAGTTGCATCTAACTTGAGAAAAACATTCACCCAGAAATGTGTTCCGTCAAGTTTTTTCATTTCCTGCGCTTTATTATTTACTTCTCCTTTTTCTTTTAGGGTTGCTAAATTATTTTCAAAGTCTTTTAAATTTACATAATGAGCTTTTGAAGTAAAACGGTCAATAAAATCACGTTTTGATGAATATCCAAAAAGTTTTACGGCAACATCATTAACATCTTCAGTTGTCAATGATTTCATATTGGTAGTACAGTTTGCCACCTGCGAATTATCATATAGACTTCTGTATTTTTCCTCATTCGCTTTCAAAGCCTCTAATACTCTTGTTTTGTTCGAAATGTTTTTAACATAGGAAACCGCCATCGTCTCATTGTTCATCTTAAAATGACCAAGATTTATTTCAACAGGAAATTCAGTGCCATCTTTTTTAATAGCCTTAAACTCCATACCGTTGCCGATAATATCAGGATTGGGATGGTCAAAATATTCTTTATAATGATTACGATGTTTTTTTCTATAACTCTCCGGCATTAGTATTTCCAATGGTTTGCCTAAAAGTTCGGCTTTGGTATAGCCAAACATATTTTCGAGAAATTTATTGGTAACTGTTATTTTGCCACTTATATCAATGATAACAATACCAATATTCGCATGTTCGAAAAGAGTTGTATAATTTGTATCAGTTTCTATAAGTAGCTCTTGTTTTGTATTCATTCATTAGTGATTTTTAGAAATAAATATTTGAATACTGTTTTTAATAAGCGATAGGTTAGCAAAAGTAAACTCGATAAATCATTTTTTATATGACTAAAATCACTAAACTCTTAAATAATAAGAAAGGTCATTATATATGCAACAAATTACTCTCCTGCAATTACGTCTAAATTGTCACAACTTATTTAATTAAAAGTTTAATAAGTGAAACCTGAGCATTTAATTTTTGCAAATAATAAATATATGGAGTAACCACTTCCCGATAAGGTCTTACACTCTAACGTAATGGTCTTATTCTCGAGTGTTAAGGTCTTACGCTCGAGTGTTAAGGTCTTACATTCGAGTGTTAAGGTCTTACGCTTGAGTGTTATGGTCTTGAGCTCGAGTGTTATGGTCTTACGCTCGAGCGTTATGGTCTTACGCTTGAGTGTTATGGTCTTACACTCGAGCGTTAGACCTTATTTGGTCTCCGTAGAGATTTTTAAACTCGCAACAAGTAATAAAAAACAGTCCCGTTTTAGCGAAAACCGAAACGGGACTGTTTTTTTGAGTTTAATACCCCAAATAGTATTTTAATTGAAGGAATTATTTTATCTCCTCACCTTTAACCCACTTTTCTTTTGAGGGTTTCCCACTTTCATCATACACAGTCCAGGCGCCGTCTTTTTGGTAATCGGATACTGCAGGATTGTAAATCATATCTCCTTCAGCTTTTATATTTCCATTTTCATAATACTCTTTCTTCGAATAAATTTTCTTCTTTGGATTAGTCAGTTCCATTAATTCCTGTGGTTTACCATCCTTTGCATACGATTTTCGCGTAATCAGATATTCCATGCTTTTTGAATTTTCTTCAGTGTATTCTATTTGACCATTATCATAATAATCTGTCCATACCTGAGGATTTCCCTGATAATAATTTATATCTGATTTTAATTTATTGTCTTCAAAGAAAATTTGCATGGCACATTTTTTTAAATCCGTTAATTTAAATGAGCGTTCTACATTTCCATTAGGAAAGAAGTTTTTATAAATCTTCAGATGCCCGTCTTCGTAATATCCTTTATGAATCAACTGTCCGCTTTCATAATAATCTTCAATCCAACCCTGGCAGGCATATCCTTTTTTATCATTACGTACACTATCTCCACCAGTCTGAAAATTTAATTTTTCATACATCGTAATTCCATAATCAGGGTCAATAACTTTTGCAGGATTATACTTTTTAGGTTCAGCAATTTGTCCTTTAAATTGCGCAAAAGAAGAAACAATATGGAAAAGAAGAAAAATGGAAAGTGTTATTTTTTTCATAACGAATAAATTTTCTATTTAATGAATTCCAATACCTGCCAAATACCTTTCAGCATCCAGAGCAGCCATACAGCCACTTCCTGCAGCAGTTACTGCCTGGCGGTAATGTTTATCCTGTGCATCACCCGAAGCAAATACTCCGGGAATATTTGTTTTGGTAGTCCTGGGTACGGTAATTAAATAACCAGTTTCATCCATATTCAGCCAGCCTTTAAAAATATCTGTATTTGGCTGATGACCTATAGCAACAAAGAATCCAGTCACTTCAATTTTTCTTTCTTCTCCCTTATTATTAACCAACAATGCAGCCTCTACAGATTTGCCTCCAAGTATTTCTTTTGTTTGTGTATTAAAAATCATTTCAATATTTGGAGTATTCAACACACGATGCTGCATCGCTTTTGAAGCACGCATTTCACCTTTGCGAACAATCATATATACTTTACGACATAACTTTGCAAGATAAGTAGCTTCTTCGGCTGCCGTATCGCCGGCACCTACTATTGCAACATCCTGCCCTTTAAAAAAGAATCCGTCACAGACAGCGCAAGCCGAAACGCCAAACCCATTAAGCTTTTGCTCTGATTCCAAACCCAGCCATTTAGCAGATGCACCGGTAGCAATAATTACACTATCCGCAGTTATTGTGTTTTTTTCATCAATAACAACTTTATGTATAGGACCTGTAAAATCAACTGATGTAGCCAATCCCCAACGAATATCGGTTCCAAATCGTTCTGCCTGTGCTTTAAAATCTTCCATCATTTCGGGTCCCTGAGTTCCTTTCGGATACCCCGGATAATTTTCTACTTCTGTTGTAATAGTTAATTGCCCTCCAGGCTGTAATCCTTGATACATAACAGGTTTCATATCCGCACGGGCAGCATAAATAGCAGCAGTATAACCTGCCGGTCCACTTCCAATAATTAAACATTTAACATGTTCTACTTTCTCTTCCATAAATTTAATTTTTCTTATTTTAATTAGTTAACAAATATACTATTTGAAAGCAATCCTGCCTTCAAAAATTATTCACAAATTGTAAAAAGGTTATATAATATAGGTTAATGGTGAGGATAAATTGTGTCGTAAGTGGCACCAAATCCAGCCCATACACCCAAAGCTCCACCGTTAATATTACTTAAAATAGAAACAGGTGATGCAAATGGATTTCCATTCGTTCCCAATTCAGCTTCATAAGTTGAATAAAAGGTATATGTAGCATTATCAATAGCACAAAATTTAATATAAATAGTATCTGTTGGTTTATAATATCCAAGTGTATTCTTTGGTAAAGTTTGAGTATAGGATGCCTCAGTAGGGTCGTATCCGCGGTCGTATGAAAAGTCAAAACTTTTTCCATCAATAAATTTATCATTAAATGATGCTCCATCGGCAGGAACAAATCTTCTGTTTAAAAGTAAATCTTTACCGTTAAAAGTAATATGTTTTGCTGGCAATTTGGCATACCACCTGTATGCATTTCCAATTCCTGCAGGTTCAGATAAATGTGCCCATGCAAATCCTAAAGTATCATGAGGCGGATCAGCTTTCCACCAAACAGAATCCAATTTCACAGGTGTTGGAATTGTCGTTATAGAAGTAAAAGTTTTCCCATCCGCAATTACTGTTAAATTGTAAGTTTGACCAGGTGCGCCAATAATTTTTTTACCAAGATATAAAAAGGGTATTGAGGCAGTTGAATCTATCCCAAAAGCTAAAGTGTCAGTAATACCGGCCGATGAAACATAAACCTTGGCATCTGTGACTAATATTTTCGAAAAATCAACCGGTGAAGTTAATGCACTGTTTCGCGTAACAATTACCTGTGCTTTTTTGCCGTTTTCAATACTTCCTTCAATTACAATTTTACCTGCACCTGCAGTTACTTTTAAATTAATATCTTCTGTACAGCCAATTAAAACTGATAAGGAAGTAATTATAATTAAAATATATTTTTTCATTCTGTTATTCTTCTAATATTAAAATTTAAAGTTCCATGTCACCGAAGGTAAAATTGGAAACAAGTAAACTTGTTTTGCTTTTATTTGTAATGTTCCATCGTAAGCACTTCCAGTATTTGCAAAATAAACAATATAAGGATTATGTCTGTCATAAACATTAAAAATGCTGAAGTTCCAGCTTTGATCATAATTTTTCAACCATTTCTTTGGATAAGCTAATGTTGAGACATCTTTTCCTTTCCGTTCGTATCGATTTGTTAATCGTGATTTCTTTCGTGCCAAGTGCTTTTCTTTATCAGGTGTTAAGGTTACTGAAAGATCCAGCCTGTGATAGGCAGGCATTCTGAATGCGTTTCTGTCACCGTATTCTGTAACAAAATTGCCTTCAACAAAATAATAAGATGTCGGAACTGTTATTGCATTGCCTGTGGAATAGACCCATACAGCAGAGAAAGTCCATTTCTTGTTGAGGTCGTAACTCAATACAATTGATACATCGTGTCGTCTGTCATATTTTGCATAAAATGTTTTCCCTCCATTCAAATCAGGAAATGTCAAAGTTGTCCACGACAAAGTATATCCAACCCAGCCATTGAATTTTCCATAACGTTTCTTAATAAACAATTCAGTGCCATAAGCTTGCCCTTTTCCAAAAACAAAGCTATTATCAGCATTGTCATTTACATCGGTTCCCGGTAACGAACCATCTTTATATTGTATTTGGTTTGTTAGGTTTTTATAATAAACTTCAACTGATGTTTCGAATAAATTATCTTTAAAATTACGGAAATATCCCAAAGAATATTGAGTGCATTTCTGAGGTTGTACCACATCCGAAGCTGGTACCCATGTATCTGTAGGAAGCGTTAAAGCAGAAAGTGAAACAAGGGAAATATATTGTAAGTTATAAGTATAAGATGCTTTGATAGAAGATTTCGAATTAAACTGATAACACAAGGTGGCACGGGGTTCAAGCCCGCCATAATCTTTAACTTCTTGATTCTCGTTATAATGAATAACTCCTGAAGTTTGCCCTGTTACAGGGTCTTTTAAATACCTGTCGAATGGACCAATCATCATAAAATTAGAGTAACGCAAGCCGGCATAAACTTTAAACTTTTCTGTTAAATCAAAATCATCGGAAATATAAACAGCTGACTCATGAGCTCGTTGTCTTTTAATCGGGCCAAAGTCAAAATTAGTATCACCTTCTTTAGCTGAAATACTTGTTGGTGTGAAAATGTGGAAAATATAATTAGCTCCGAATTTAATTTTATGACGAATCGATGGGAAATAACCAAAGTCAACTTTTGTATTAAAATCACGAATTCCTGAAAACAATTTAAACTGAAAGCTTTCCTGATTGGCACCAAACGAAAAGCTGTAATTACTGAATATTCCGGAAACATTCATAAAAAGCTTCTGGTTGAATAAATGGTTCCAGCGCACCACTCCTGTTGCATTCCCCCAAGCTACACCAAGTTTGAATTGAGAAGGCGAGTCATTAAAATTCAAAATATCCTGCCCGAAATATCCACTCAAAAATATCCTGTCTTTATCTGATAATCGGTAATTAGCCTTTGCATTTACATCATAAAAATAATATCCCGAACTTTTAAGAGTTGACCCTGGACGGGCAAATGGGCGTGCAACCGCATCAATATAAGTGCGTCGTGCGGAGACTATAAAAGAACCTGTATCTTTTTTTATCGGACCCTCAATTGTAACTCTTGAAGATATTATACCTATTCCGCCTTCAGCATGAAAAGCCTTGTTATTACCTTCTTTCATCTGTATATCAAGTACCGAAGCCAGCCTCCCACCATACTGTGCAGGCATACCGCCTTTTATTAAATTCACACTGCTAATCGCATCTCCATTAAAAACTGAAAAGAAACCAAGCAGGTGAGAAGCATTGTACACAACTGCTTCATCAAGCAATATCAAATTCTGATCCGGCCCACCACCTCTGACATAAAATCCTGCATTACCATCCCCTGCCGACTTTACACCAGGCAACAATTGAATTGTTTTAAGTACGTCTATTTCGCCCATAAATGCAGGAATCTTTTTTATTTCCTCCATGTCTAATTTCACTGCCCCAACTGTTGTACTTGATACATTTTTATCGCTGCGCTCCGAACTGACCTCCACTTCCTTTGCATTTATTGAAGTAGGTTTTAAATCCACATTCAAGCGTATATCTTTATTAAGGACTATTTCCTTTTCCAGACTCTCATATCCAACATAAGAAACAATAATATGATATGTGCCTTTATCCACAGTGATAGAATAAAAACCATATTGGTTTGTATTTCCACCTTTTAATAATTCCTTTATATAAACAGTAGCACCAATACTGTATTCTCCATTTGAAGCATCTTTTACATAACCGCTTATAGTAAATTTCTGTTTTTCCTGAGCATTGATAAAAGATACAAATGAGAGAAAGAAAAATAAGGAAATAAGATTTTTTTTGACTTTAATTAATTTCATACCTAATTATTGATTTTCATTAAAACAATAAATTAAGTTTATTGTTCTCCATTTTTCAAATGGGATGTAAAACTATACAAACATTACTTTATTAAAAAGTTTCACAGCTCTTATTTTTATTAATAAATCATAAATGGAAATTTAAAGCAATCGTTTTTGATTGATTTAAAAGAAGAAAACACTTAAAAAAGTTGATTAATAAACTCAATTTGCTAGTTCATAAATTTAATTAGCTGGAGAGCAAACACAAATAGAATCAACTTAATCAAAAAGCCATTCAACGAGACAGCGTGTATTGTTTTTAAAAACAATTTTTTGATGTCGCTTATTGTTGTTTCTACTCTTTTTCTCATTTTCAACTTTTCTTGTATTTGCTTTTTTGTGTCTTTT
>CAIQBY010000254.1 GCA_903870175.1 uncultured Bacteroidota bacterium | reverse complement strand
ATTTTTGAAACACTCAATAGATGGCATCCCTTGAAAACCATATTCACTCATAAATCTGCCAACTTTTGTTTTATAAATTTCAAAAGGTTCCATCCCCCACCAAACTCCCCAATAATGTGCATCTCCCTGTTGCAAACTTTCCTTATGTCCCCAGCCAATACTCGGCGAGGATGGAATATAAAAGCATGAACGCTCCAATTCATTATTTGCCGGGCAAAAAGAATTTACCATATCAGGGATAATTGTATCAAATAAGTTGGTGTAATCATTCCATATTTTTGTTGAATCTGTTGCAGAATAATGATATTGCTTTTGCCATCCCCAGTTTTTCCAACCTTCATCTACTTCATTATTCCCGCACCAAAGAGCAAGGCAAGTATGTTTTTCCAACCGAGCAATTTGATCTCTTAATTCATATACTAAGGTATTTACAAACGTTTCATCCGCAGGATACATCGCACAGGCAAACATAAAATCCTGCCAAACCAATATTCCTTTTTGGTCACAGGCATTATAAAAATCATCATCTGCATACACTCCACCGCCCCATACACGCAGCATATTCATATTTGCATCCGCAGCATTTTGCACTATCTTTTCGTAATCTGATTTAGTAACTCTGGGCAAAAAATTATCGGGAGGAATATAATTTGCCCCTTTCATAAACACAGGAACTCCATTCAATTTAAAATAAAATGATTTCCCAATACTATCTTTTTCCTGCACCAATTCAAGTGTTCGCAAACCAATGCTTAATACTTTATTATCTAATGTTTCATTTTCAGAGGATAAAGAAATAGTAAAAGGATATAGTACTTGGGCACCCAAACCATTTGTCCACCATCGTTTTGGATTCTTAATTTGATATTTAAAGATAATAAATTCTTCACCTTTTTTGATATTAACAGGTTGTAAATTCTTATAGTTTTCAAACTTGCTGCCAAGTTCTTCCTTCCAATTTTCAGTTACAGAAACAATATATTTTCCTGAAACTTCACATTTTATTTCACAAACTAACTCCAACTCCGCAATTGAATCTGTTAACTTATTCAACGCATATTTAACATCAACAATTCTTGCATTGTTCCAATACTTCAGCTTGATATCTTTATAAATACCACAGGTGACAAATCGCGGTCCCCAGTCCCAACCATATTGATACTGGGCCTTTCTGGCAAATACTTTTTCATCACCCGGCAAAGTATAATTTAATTTCGTGGCTTCTTTCTTACCTCTTTTGACTGCCGATTGAAAAACTATTTTTAAATAATTATCACCCACTTTTAGAATCTTTTTTACATCAACATTCCAACTCCGAAACATATTATCCGCAACAAGTATTAATGAATCATTTAAAAATACATTTGCATACGTATCCAATCCTTCAAACTGCAATTCAATATGCTGTTGATTCAATTCTTGTTTAGATACATCAAAATAGGTTTTGTATTCCCAATCTTCGTTTTCAATCCATTGAAGTTGCTTTTCATTATCGCCATAATAAGGGTCAGCAATTAATTTGTTAGCTAATAAATCTGTATGGACGGTCCCTGGAATACTAGCAGTCAACCATTCCTTATCACCTTTCTTTCGAAATTGCCAATTGTATTTACTTAACGAAAGTTCTGTTGTTTGTGAGAGAGAAAAAAGTGGAATTAAGAGCAGAAGAAAGAATATTCTCATTATTTATTTTTCATTCAACTTTTTTCTTAGTAGCTGAAGTTCTTTCACATTAGGGTATTCACCATTGTCAATAATTGCAGAAGAATGAAAATAAGTAGTATCAATTTTATTTTTCAATAAAGATATATTAGTAGACCTCACTCCACCGCCAGGCATAATTACAATTCTATTTTCAGCTTTATGAATCAATTCCGTCAATAAATTTATTCCATCAACGGCAGTTGATTTTTGGCCTGAAGTAAGTATCGTTTTAAAACCGCATTCAATAATATCTTCCAATGCCTGTCTTGGGTTACTCACATCATCAAAAGCCCTGTGAAATGTACAAGGAAGTGGAGCTGCCAACTTAACAAGTTCCTTATTTTGTTTCTTATTGATTGTTTTATTATCATTTAATATTCCAAAAACGAAACCCTCCACCCGCATTTTCTTTAATTTAATAATATCTTTTTTCATTTGTTTAAATTCACTGTCATTATAAACAAAATCCCCACCACGGGGACGAATCATTACAAATAAATCAACACTCAGTTTTGTTCTCGCAGCTGTTACCGTATCGAATTCTGGGGTCAGTCCGCCAACAGAAATATCACTGCACAATTCAATTCTGTCAGCCATATTTTCATGCGCTATCAAAGCTGCTCTTAAGTTAAAACATGCAATCTCTAGTTTCATATCGTTAAATTAAATTCTATTATTTCAAAAACGAATCAGAATCCAACAAACGGTTTCCCGTACTATCATGTACCGCATAATTAAATCCAGATTGCAAGCAATACGCTCCATATTCGCCACTTTTATTCAATGCTATAAACCCAACCTGAATATCTTTTAAGTTTTTATTTCTGATTTTCATCAATTTCACAACACGCTCTACAGCCTCTTTACAGGCAGTTTCAGGAGTTCTGCCTTGTCTCATAAGTTCCACCACTAAATGACTTCCTGCAATCCGTATTACCTCTTCACCATGCCCTGTTGCTGTTGCAGCGCCCACTTCATTATCCACATATAAGCCTGCACCTATAATTGGTGAATCACCCACCCTGCCATGCATTTTATAAGCCATTCCACTAGTAGTGCAGGCTCCCGAAAGATTTCCATTTGCATCCAAAGCAATCATACCAATCGTATCATGGTTTTCAATATTTACAATCGGTTTGTAATTGCTTGTTTTCAACCACTCTTTCCATTCCTTTTGCGATTCCTCCACCACTTCAGTAACCTTCGGAAATCCTTGTGACAAAGCAAATTGCAAAGCGCCATCACCAACCAACATCACATGAGGAGTCTTTTCCATCACCGCCCTAGCCACCGAAATAGGATGTTCAATATGCTCCAGACAAGCCACCGAACCAATGTTCGACAACTCATCCATAATACACGCATCCAGCGTTACATGCCCATCCCTATCCGGACGCCCACCCAATCCAACACTTCGTTCACTCATATTCCCTTCAGGCACCTTCACCCCTGCCTCCACAGCATCCAATGCTTTTCCATTTTTGTTCAGCACTTCCCATGCCGCTTCATTAGCTTGTATTCCAAATTTCCAAGTAGATATTACGATTGGCTTGGTGCCAGTTGAACTAACTTTCAGTGATGAAGCTTTAGATTCATTAACATTTGTAATTACTGTAGCAGCAGCTAATGCTGATGTTTTAAGAAAATTTCTTCTACTTTCCATTTGATTAGTATTTACTTCTGATTAAGAAAATGCTTCGCATAATTTACATTCATCTTATCCAATGCTTTCGAATGTAATTTTAATCTGGAAACAAAATCTTTATAATTCTTTTTATCAATTGGAGTCCACAAAGCCTCAGATAAAGCAGCCATTCTCGGCATACTCATATATTCAACTTTCGAGAAATCAGTAATGTATTCCGTCCACACGTTCCCCTGTGCTCCCATTATAAATTTCGACTCTTCTTCTGTCAGTCCTTTTGGTGTTGGGTTGTATCCATACACCGAATCCAGCGGATTATATCCGCCAATTGCGAGCGGCTCTTTTGTTTTATCTTTCGCCTGATAATGGTCGAAGTAGCAAGGCTTACCGGGTGTCATCACCACATTGTGTTTTTGTTTTGCAGCAGCTATTCCTCCACTAATTCCCCTCCAACTCATTACAGCAGCATTTGGCGCAAGTCCGCCATCCAATATTTCATCCCATCCAATAATTTGTTTGCCTTTTGAATTCAAATACTTTTCAATTCGAGTAATAAAATAACTCTGCAATTCATTTTCATCCTTCAACTTTTCATCAACAATTCTTTTCTGACATTTAGCACAAGCCTTCCAACGCTCTTTCAAACATTCATCTCCGCCAATATGGATATATTTCCCGGGAAACAAATCACACACTTCAGCTAAAATATTCTGAAGAAATAAAAACGTAGAATCATTGCCCGCGCAATACACATCATCCGAAACACCCCATTTAGTGTATGTTTCAAACGGTCCGCCAGTACATGAATACTGCGGATAAGCAGCAAGAGCAGCTAATGAATGTCCGGGCATTTCTATTTCCGGAACAACAGTAATATGTCTTACCTGAGCATAGGCTACTATTTCCTTTATATCATTCTGGGTATAAAATCCACCATACAGAGTGCCATCATATTTATCATCTTTCGAAGGTTTACCATCCTTATCCCATGCAGGTTTCCCAATAATTGTTTCCTTCCGTAGCGATCCCATTTTTGTAAGCAATGGATATTTATTAATCTCAATTCTCCAACCCTGATCATCAACCAAATGCCAATGAAACACATTGAATTTATACATTGCCAGATAATCAATATACTTTTTCACTTCCTCTTTACTAAAAAAGTGACGGCTGCAATCCAGATGCATACCGCGCCATGTATAACGCGGCGAATCCTTTATCTCTGCACAGGAAATTTTAATCTCCTTTGTTTTTTCCAAAGGCATCAACTGAATTAATGTTTCTAGCCCATAAAACAATCCGGCATTTCCTTCAGCAATAAAAACAATCTGATTTTGATTCATTGTCAAATCATAATTCTCCAACCAACCGGCTTCAAAATCAGGTTGTGCAATCATTATATAATTACCATCGGAAGGCATATTAGAAACAACCTGCAACTCCAAATCATAATGTGTTTTTAAATAACTATTAAGATAATTTACTTCAGGTTTAAACTTCTCATTGGTTAAGATTATCTTGGTTTTATCCGTCAAAATAAATTCATCATTGGAAGGAGTCATCTCCTTAGGCAATGGAATTAGGGGTAAAAGTTTAGCAGGTTTTTCATCAGGTCTTTGCGCAAAAGAAATGATTGACACAAACAGGCAAAGCAGTAAAAGGGAAATGTTTTTCATATTGTTTTATTGTAATTCTTTCCACACCAAAGAAGCAGCACCAAGCAGTGCAGCATCATTTTCTTTTAATTGTGATGGAAGTATTTTAATTTTATTTTTATAAATGTTCAATAAGTTTCTTTCAAAACTTTCAATCGTTGGTTTGAAAATATAATCACCGGATAAAGCCAACCCGCCAAATAAAAATATCGCCTCCGGACTTGTATAGGCAACACTATTCGCTAACGCCAAACCTAGGATATCTCCGGTATAATTAAATGCTTCAATCGCATCTTTATCCCCTTCTATAACTTTATCATAAATGTATTTGGCATCAGCTACTTTCCCTTTATTATTCGTTTTTTCATGATGGCTCATTTGCAAATCTGAATACGTTCTTTTAATTCCTGTAGCCGAACAATATGTTTCCAGACAACCCTTTCTTCCGCATCCACATTGCCTTCCATCCGGAAACATAATCACATGACCAATCTCTCCGGCAAAACTATCATGTCCGTAAACCATTTTTCCATTTACAACAATACCACTGCCCAAGCCAGTTCCAAGAGTAATGAAAATAAAATCTTTCATTCCTTTTGCTCCGCCAAATATCATTTCTCCTATAGCTGCAGCATTTGCATCATTAGTTAAAGTTGTTTTCACACCTAACCGTTCGTTAAATAATTTAGCTAAAGGAATGATTCCATACCATTTTAAATTAGGAGCAAACTCAATAGTTCCTTTAAAATAATTACCGTTAGGTGCGCCAATGCCGACTCCTGCCAAAACATATTTATTCTCAAATGGCTTCATAGCCTTTCTTATGTGTTCACATACCACTGCTACCAAATCTTCAGGAATTGGAAAGTTTTCTGTTGGCACACTTTCTTTAAAAAGTATGTTACCATAAGCACCAACCAAACCAAACGTAGTGTTGGTACCGCCAATATCAATGCCCGCTACCAACTTTTGAATCATAATCTATTCCTTGTGATTTCAGTATCGAACTTACTTTCCATGCATAAAACGCAAGATAAGAGAAGCAGGCAACACCAACCAAATAACTGTATTGAATGCCCAATAAATTATTCGATGCCAATGCACCTTGCAGCCAGCTTATCAATCCGCCACCCATAATCATCATAATTAAAAAGCTTGAGCCTTCATTTGTATGTTTTCCCAAGCCGGCAATTGCCAATGTAAATATACATGGCCATAATGTAGAACAAAACAAACCAACGCTGATAAAGGCGTAGACACTGACCATTCCCGTAGAGAGCATACCGATAATTAATGCTGTAATTCCGCATCCTGAAAATATTAAAAGTTGTCGTGCAGGATTTCCTTTACTTAAAATGTTTGCAAATATTAAAACAATTATTACAAATACATACACATAAAAAGGCGTTAAATCATGGTTTGCTATTTTGTTTACTAAAAGAAAAACACCAAAAGCAATGTAAGGCATCAGGAAATTAAGTATTGTTTTTATTCCACCTTTCAAATCAAAAGCCCCTACTGAAGCTGTCCAACGACCAATCATAAGACTTGCCCAAAACAAAGAAACAAAAGGCGCAGCATGGTCGGTTGGAATATTAGCATGTTGCCTCATAAACTCCGAAAGGTTGCCAGCAGTACTAACTTCTACACCTACATAAACGAATATAGCAATCATACCAAGCAGAAGTTGTGGATACTTTAATGCACTCTTTCTTGTGGAAGCAACCGGAATATCTGATGGAGCATCATCATTTACCGAATGAATTTTATTTGGAATGGATGAATATTTAAATATTATTGCAACCACAATAAATGCAGCACCAAGGATGAGATATGGAGTTTTTAAACTTTCGATACTTGCAGTTGATTTCACTCCTTCTGCAATAGTTCCGAAAATCGCGAAGCTTATAATTAAAGGCCCAATAGTGGTTCCCACATTATTTATACCTCCTGCCAAACTCAGTCTTTGTGACCCTTTTAGCGGATCGCCCATTACGATAGCCAAAGGATTAGCGGCAGTCTGTTGTAAAGAAAACCCAAGTCCGACAATAAACTGAGCCAACAGCAATAGCGGAAAGGACACCGTTTCTGCTGCAGGATAAAATAACAATGTACCTAATGCAGATATTACCAAGCCGAATGCTATACCATTTTTATACCCTATTCTATTGAGAATATCGCCACCCGATAGTTTTGAAATAAAATAATATAAGATTGAACCAAAAGTATAGGCAACATAAAAGGCAACTGAAATTAATTGCGCCTGCCATTGTTCCAAATTTAATTTTTCCTTGAATACCGCTATTAATATATCATTTCCTGCCGCTACAAATCCCCAGAAAAAGAATACTGATATTAAAGTAAGTAAAGCTGATTGTTTTGTTTTATTTAAATTCTCCATAATTATTTATAGGATTAATTCTTCGAAAGTAAGTAAAAACAACTTTCAAATATCATTAAATTATAAAAGTTTTCACCCGATGATTTGGTATAAATTAATTCAATTAAAATTCATACGTTTGTTGGAAATATAAACAATGAAAAAACTACTCTTTATAACATCATTTATTACCCAATTTGCAGTCGCACAAAATGTAACTGTATCCTGTCATTTTAATCTTGCAAGTGCCGATTCCTGCAGCATGCGCATTGACAAATATCACATTAAGGATTTTGATCCTACTTATAAATATGCACTGAAAGAAAACGAATGTGTGTTCAAACTTACGATTGATAAACCTTGCCTTGCTGAGTTCAGTTACAACAAACAATCAGTAAACTTTTGGTTGGAACCGAATGATGATTTAAAACTGACGGTAGATTATGATTCGCTTTACAAGGCAATAAAAATGACCGGTACAGGAACTGTTCACAATGATTTCCTGAAAGCTTTTTATACTACTTTCAAAAATGATTTTGATAAAGACATTGTTAAACGTACCATGTTAACCACTGGTATTGATGCTTTCGAGAACAATATATTTAATCAGCGCAAAAAACAACTGGATTATTTCAATGGCTATAAGGATAAAGCTAGCTTCTCCCCTGCTTTCACTGCTTATGTCAACACAATTATCAAGTACAATTATTTTTATCAGTTGCAGGCATACCCTATTATTAATGCAAATGATAATAAAGGACTTGTTGTAACTCCTCTGCCTGCCTTGCTTCTGGAGAATGTAACTCCGGCACTTGCTAATAATGATGAGGCATTAAACTGCGAACAGTATCGCAACTTCCTTTATTACTATATTGTTTACAACACTTCGAAAGCCAATGGATTCAATAAGTTTACTGACAATTCCATTTCCATGGAAAAGAAAATGGCTGTTACTAATCAAACAATAAATGGGAAAGCAAACGTATATTTTATTGCAACTTATCTCAACGAAAATGTTGCCAATGTATCTCCTTACACGGCAAAGCATGTATATGATATGCTTAGCTTTAATGAGAATAAAGGTGAGTACACCAAGCTATTAAAACAGAAATGCGAGAAACGAATTAATACAAAAGAAGTAGCAGCGAAGAAACCTGATGTAGCTGAAAGCAGCGCCACATCAGCAATAAAGATATTGGGAACAGATGGAAAGTATTTTACTTTTGATGATTTAAAAGGCAAAGTGGTGTATGTAGATTTCTGGGCAAGCTGGTGTGGGCCTTGCCGACAGATGATGCCATTTTCAAAAGAGTTGCACAAAAGGTTTACTCCAAAACAATTAAAAAGTGTTGTATTTCTTTATATATCGATTGACAAAACAGAAGAGCTTTGGAAAAATGCAATTAAACAAGTTGGATTGGAAGAGATGAAAAACGGTCTGGTACCTGGCGATTGGAGCAGTGAGATTGTGAAGTATTTTCAGATAAATTCAATCCCTAGATACATGCTCATTGATAAAAAAGGAAACATTGTGGACATCAATGCCAAGCGCCCGAGCGACGAGGCGGTGTATGATGATATAATTAAATTGATTGAGTAAAGATGTTTGCCACAGATTCACAGATCAAAATAAATTGTTTTTAATCTGTGAATCTGTGGTATTTTGTTTGATAGAAATAAATCTATTATGCATATAACCGTTTTTCACCCACGCCTCCACACCTCGTTTCAGCATAGCATCCATTTCCATTTCATCCACTTGATCGGCTGTTGTAAAATTGAAACACGTTTTCCCTTTCAAATATTTCAATGAATTGGGAGCAAGCGGCAGGTAGGTTTTTTCGTTATAATACATCGGGAAGAAATGAAAACTTACCATAGTTTTATTCGTTACCACGCTTACAAAAAACATTCCCGGTACCAATTGTTTTTTGCTTCCATACGGCACTTGCTTATTTCCTATCAACGTTATCCCATCTGCATTTTTTGATGATATTACCATAGGAGGACTATATTTTACAAGTAATTTGGATAGTTTAGCAACTATTTCTTTTTTTGTTTCTAAAGTTATCGACATTTTCATAAATTAGTTTAGGATGGTAAAGATATTGCTTTTCACAGCATACTTTTTTATTTATTTCAATAATTTTGGGGAAGTAAAGAATGTTAGAATGCAAAGTGGTGGCAGAATGTATTATCGTTCAAAGAAAATGGTAAGTTATTTAATGTAGTTTTTAATATCGAAGGTATATTGTTTACCATCATTAAATTCCCAACGATATGGGATAATCGGCGAAACAGTATCAACTGCCACTGTATCAGCAATTGTCTTATTCATCCCCACTTCAGATAACACAGTATTTACGCTGAACACTGCCACATCCTTTGAATCGGTAAGCGCCTCGACGCCATCGCTTGCGCGGATACCCATATAAATAGTGTATTGAGAAGGCAATAAAGGAGCATTTATAAATGTACATTTAATCGTATTCTTTCCTTTGCTAAAGCGCGAAGTACGGTATCCATCAAGTAATCCGGACGCATTGGTTATGGGACCTTTATCATTTCTTATTGCAATCCAAACATAAGGATTATCGAAATTTTCGAGCGCATTCAATTCTACTTCAGCGGTAATGGAATCGCCAAATTGGAAAGTATTTTGAATTTTGCCGTTCCTGTCTTTCAACGTAACTTTCTCGACAATCACTTTTTCATCGCTGCTATTTTTCCCTATTATGAACTCGCCTTCGCCGCTATTAGTGCCGTTAAAGTACATGGCAGTAATTTTCTGGGTATTGCCCATTGCCTGAATTGTCCCTTTATTCAATAATATGGCATTGTTGCAAAGCGTATTTATAGCTCCCATATTATGGCTTACAAATAATACTGTGCGTCCATCTCCGGAGATATCTTCCATTTTACCAAGGCATTTCTTTTGAAATTCAGCATCGCCCACAGCAAGCACCTCATCAACAATTAATATTTCGGGTTCGAGATGTGCTGCCACCGCAAACGCAAGCCGTACGTACATTCCCGACGAATATCTCTTTACGGGAGTATCCAGAAACTTCTCCACCTCTGCAAAGGCAACTATTTCATCGAATTTTTTCTGAATCTCCGACTTTGTCATTCCCAATATCGAACCATTAAGAAACACGTTTTCCCGACCAGTTAATTCGGGATGAAAACCAGTACCTACTTCGAGCAAACTTGCCACTCTGCCATCAATTGTAATTCTGCCTTTTGTAGGAGTTACTATACGACTAAGTACCTTTAAAAGTGTTGATTTCCCTGCACCGTTTCTTCCGATAATTCCAACTCTGTCACCTTGTTTTATCTCAAATGAAATATCATTCAAAGCCCAGAAAGTCTCGGAAGTCGGTTTATTATTTTGTGATTTAGGATTAATTAACGCCTTTGCTTTATTGGTAATAACATCGCGCATTGCCGTATAACGTTCTGCATTCTGATGTCTCAGGATGTAACTTTTACTTAAATGCTCTACTGTTATTATTGTGTCGCTCATTGGTTATTATATTACATCAGCAAAAGATTTTTCCATCCTCCGGAAATACCAGATACCAACAAACAAAAACATAACTGTAATACCTATCGACATTAGAAATCCTGGGATATATAATGTGGTACTTCCGCCAAGTATGCACCAGCGAAATCCATCAATAACGCCGACCATAGGGTTTAAAGAATATATGAATTTTACAAATTGAGGAAGTGACGGATTGTTATAAATGGCGCTGCTGCTGAATGCAATAGGCGAAACGTACAATCCAAACTGGACTATAAAAGGAATTATATATCTGAAATCTCTATACTTAACATTTAATGCAGCGATATACAACCCGGTTCCCATAGCAGTTACAAGGGCAAGCAAAAGAAATAAAGGCAGCCATAGTATTCGCCAATCAGGAACAAATTGTGTGAAAATCATTATCACAACAAGTATTAAGAAGGAGATAAAAAAGTCGATAAGACAAACAATAACAGTACTAGCTGGCACTATTAATCGTGGGAAATAAACCTTAGTAAGTAAGTTTGAATTTGCAACCAGTGAGCCACTTGCCTCACTAAAAGAGGAAGAGAAAAACTGCCATGGCAAAGTAGCAGTACAAACCAATAAAACCCTTGAAACTCCCTGCGGCACTTCCGAATGAAATAACCAACCGAAAAACCACATTACAAAAATGGTAAGTAATGGTTTCAAAACACTCCATAAAACACCAATTACTGTTTGTTTGTATCTAACAAGAATATCACGCCATGCCAAAAAATAGAAAAGCCCCCGGTAATTCCAGAGGTCTTTCCAATAATTACTGTTTTCAGTACCTGGTTCTATTACTATTCGATGCTTGCTCAAGTTTCAAATTTTAGATTTCAAATTAATGAAATTTGAAATGTTTCTATTTAGCAAAGTTTACAGCACGTGTTTCACGTATTACAGTTACTTTCACTTGTCCAGGATAAGTCATTTCCGTTTGAATACGCTGAGAAATATCGAATGACAATGCTTCTGCATCTTTATCCGTTACTTTATCACTTGACACCAATACGCGTAATTCTCTTCCTGCTTGAATTGCATACGTTTTATCTACCCCAGGATAAGAAAGTGCCAATGCTTCAAGGTCTTTTAAACGTTTGATATACTGCTCCACCACCTCACGACGAGCTCCTGGACGCGCACCGCTGATAGCATCACAAACCTGCACAATAGGAGAAAGCAGTGTTGTCATTTCTATTTCATCGTGATGCGCACCAATGGCATTGCATATTTCAGGCTTTTCCTTATACTTTTCAGCTAGTTGCATACCTAATATTGCGTGAGGTACTTCCGGTGAATCATCAGGGACTTTACCTATATCATGTAATAAACCTGCACGTTTTGCCGCCTTCACATTCAATCCTAATTCAGCAGCCATAGTAGCACAAAGGTTGGCTACTTCACGAGAGTGCTGCAATAAATTCTGACCATAGGAAGAACGGTATTTCATACGACCAACCATACGAATCAACTCGGGATGTAAGCCATGGATACCTAAATCAATTGTGGTTCGTTTACCAATTTCTATAATCTCTTCTTCAATTTGTTTCTTCACTTTCTCCACCACTTCCTCAATACGGGCAGGGTGAATACGGCCATCAGTCACTAATTGATGTAATGCCAGACGTGCAATCTCCCTTCTTACAGGATCAAAACCTGACAAAATAATTGCCTCAGGTGTATCATCAACAATAATTTCAATTCCCGTTGCTGCTTCCAATGCACGTATATTACGTCCTTCACGACCAATAATTCTTCCTTTTACTTCATCACTTTCGATATGGAAAACAGATACCGAATTTTCAATGGCATGTTCAGTTGCCACTCTTTGAATAGTTTGAATAACAACTTTTTTGGCTTCCTTACTGGCATTTATTTTCGCTTCATCCACTATATCTTTTATGTGTGACAATGCATCAGTTCTTGCTTCTGCTTTCAGCGATTCCACTAATTGAGCTTTCGCATCTTCGGCTTTTAACCCGCTTAAAGTTTCCAGTTGTTGAACTTGTCTTTTGTGAAACTTATCCACCTCTTCCTGCTTAGCATTTACCAATTCCAATTGATGTGTAAGATTCTGACGAAGTGCATCCAATTCTGAATCTTTTCGCTGAACCTGCTCCTGTTTTTGTGCAATAGATTGTTCCTTTTGTTTGATTCTGTTTTCAGATTGTTGGATTGCCAGATTCTTCTCATTGATTACTTTTTCATGATCCAGTTTAAGCTGATCAAATCTTTCTTTCGCCTGAAGCATCTTCGTCTTTTTGATAACTTCTGCCTCAGCTTCTGCCACTTTAATTATGCCATCCGCTTTTGCTGCATTTGCTTTTTTTATCACCATATAGGTAATTAGTGCGCCCAATCCTATTCCAACCAGTGCGGCGGCCACTACAAGTATTAAATTAATGTCCATTTTTCTTTTAAATATTATATATTGATACTACTAACTCCCGCAAAATCTTTCAAGCGCCAAAATACACTATTACGGGTTACTGATAAATTGATGAAGGAAGATATTGTTTACAAAGTTGTGTTGACAACTATAAAACTATAAAGGCGTGCTCTCTTTTTGAAGATATTCAGAAACAAATAAATCAAGCTGGTCGATTTCCTTTTCCAGCTCCGGCGATTTTTTAGGTGTATTCAGTTGAGTTACCAGCAGGTTCAAAGCGGCCATGGCAACTAAATCCTGCCGGTCGCGTATTGCATAGTTCTTTTCTAAATCTTTCACTTTTTCATTAATCATACTAGCGGCATTCAGCACTGATTGTTCCTCTTCCTGTTTCACAGTTAGTGGATATGTGCGCCCTGCAACTAAAACTTTTAATGATACTTCAGCCATTATTTTTTGTTTAAAAGTTTAAAGTTTAAAAGTTTAAAGTTATTGAAACTTTGAACTGCTCAACTTTGAACTTTGAACTGTTTTTTACTTCAAAAGAGCAATGCAACTATCTATTTCCTGCACCAGCTCATTAATCTTTTCTTTTGTGTCTGTTATTAATTGTTGTTGTTCTTCTTTTGTGTTTTCAGTTAATTCCTTGTTCTTATTCTCCAGTGTTTCAATCACAAGTTTCTGTTCGTCAATAACGCCAAGTAATTTTATATTATCAGATGTTAAACGTTCATTATCTTGTTTTAATTGTTGGTGTAATCCTACCAGTTTCTCAACTTTTGTTTTTAAATCGGTAATTGTTAATGTTAAATCATTCATAATTATATCTTAATTCCTGTCTTCAATTTTCACAAAGATACTATTGAATTCATAATAATGCAAAATTATTTTGCTTTTAGGATTAATTCCTTAACAAACTTCCCTTATACTTTTCAAAATAATGTTACATGCAAACCCAATTTCTTCTTCCGTAATTGTCAACGGAGGAGCTATTCTCATTGAGTTAGAATTGAATAAAAACCAATCAACTATTACTCCATTTTCAATACATTTATCTATTATGGCTTTATTAATCTCAAAGCTCTCCAATTCCAAAGAAAGCAACAACCCCTTCCCATTTATTGATTTTATCTTCGGATGAATTAATAATTTACGAAATAAAGCTTCCTTGGCTTCCACATCTGCCATCAAATTCTCTTCCAGCAAAACAGATAATACCGCAAGGCTGGCGGCACAGCAAACAGGATGTCCGCCAAACGTGGTAATATGTCCAAGTATTGGATTATTTGTCAGCGATTTCATAATTTCATTGGAAGAAACAAATGCGCCAATCGGCATCCCTCCTCCCATTCCTTTCGCCATACATATAATATCGGGAAAAAAACCGTAGTGTTCAAAAGCAAAGAGTTTACCCGTTCTTCCAAATCCCGATTGTATTTCATCTGCTATTAATAATGTACCCGTTTCCTTGCATCGCTTGCTTAATTGTTTCAGAAAATCGTCTTTCGGAACTATTGCACCTGCTTCTCCCTGAATAGTTTCAACTACTACACAAGCCGTCCGCTCTGATATTTCCCCTAAATCAGCACTATTATTAAACCTTATTTGTTTCGTATCAGGCAACAGCGGGCGAAAAGCATTCTTAAACTCCTCGTTGCCCATTATGCTCAAACTGCCCTGCGAACTTCCATGATAGGCATTATTAAAGTAAACAATTTCAGTTCTGCCGGTATGTCTTTTGGCAAGTTTCATAGCGCCTTCAATTGCTTCACTACCCGAATTCACAAAATATGCCGAATTCAAATTCTTCGGCAACAGCGATGTCAGAAGCGTTGCCAGCTGCACCTGCGGACTCTGAACGTATTCGCCATAAACCATCAAATGCATATATTTATCCACTTGATTTTTAATCGCCGATATTACTTTTGGATGCCGATGCCCCACATTGCTCACCGAAATCCCCGAAATCAAATCCATATATCGCTTCCCATATATATCAGTCAGATAAATACCTTCAGCCTTTTCAATCTCCAAACCCATTGGCATTTCCGAAGTTTGAGCTACGTGATTAAAAAATAGTTGTCGTTGTGTAATCATTCGCCAAAAGTAATCAAAAAGGATGAAGGATTTTTTCAGGGAATAGGATAGTAATAAATAAAATCAGATTGATAATCAATAGACTTCATAGGAAAATACTTTTATAACGTCATTGCGAGGATTTTTCATCCGAAGCAATCTCATTATTTATTGAGATTGCTTCGCTACGCTCGCAATGACGTAACTATTTTCCGAAGAAGTTCAACTTTATTTTTCATACAAATGATAGTTAACTATTTTTTTGAAAGATTTATTTAAACTGCATCAAAACAAATTCTATCTTTGCACCCGATTAAAAAAAACATACCAGCGTTTTTTCTTCTGAAGAAATAAAGATTTAAAAGATATATTGCGGGGTGGAGCAGTTGGTAGCTCGTTGGGCTCATAACCCAAAGGTCATCGGTTCGAGTCCGGTCCCCGCTACTACAAGGAGGTTGCTTATTTGGCAGCCTCTTTTTGTTTTTGTATATGTACGTAGTTTACATTCTCTATTCTTATAAGTTTAACAAATCATACGTTGGATATACCTCTGATTTAATTAGCAGATTTAAATCTCATAATGAACTTGGTGGAGGATTTACTAAACGATACCGCCCTTGGATTGTAATTCATTGTGAATTTTTTGACGATAAGTCTTCAGCAATATTAAAAGAAAATTATTATAAATCGGGGAAGGGTTATTATGAGAGAATGAATATTATAAATAAAAAATAAATAAGGGCTCATATTCTTCCAAGAAGAACATCGGTTCGAGTCCGGTCCCCGCTACTACAAGAGGTTGTCAATTTGACAGCCTCTTTTTGTTTTTATATACATGTAGTTTATATCAGCCCCCTCTCGTTCACTTACTTTTTGCTACACCAAATGTTTCCAATAAAATATGTATTGATTTTTCGGTGAGTGCATAATTACCTGGCGGATGTTTTTTTATCAAATCGGCACGTTGCAGCTTCGGTAAATGTTTTGCAATACCCGATACTGATAGTCCGGCAACTTCACGCAATTGTATAGTTGTTGCCTTTCCGTGATTATGCAAATGCAACAATTCGCGTGCAGTTTTTCTAACCAAATCCCAGGGAGCATTCTTTAGAAAATGTTTTCGCAAAGCGTTAGTAAGTCTTCCAATTACTTTATCATCAACCGTTATTTCCGCAGGTAAAAGATGAGTATCCTCCAGCGTTAAATTTTTTTCCGCTTCCTTCATTTTTAGTGCAGCCCCATTTTTTTGCTCAACAGCTTCCACAAAATCAGTATAAAAGCTATAAAGCGAATTTTGCCCATTTCCATTATTAATGTATTGGCCCAACGCAATAATAAGCTCTTGTTCAAAAACTGTGTATAGCCAAACATCTCGATTACTACCATCCTCTTTTTTTAGCATAGCCTCCGACAAGTGATTACTACCATCCTCTTTTTTTAGCATAGCCTCCGACAAGTGATTACTACCATCCTCTTTTTCTGGGGTAGGCTTCGGCAAGAGATTACTGCCATCCTCTTTTTTTAGCATAGCCTCCGGCAAGTGATTACTACCGTCCTATTTTTTTAGCATAGGCTTCGGCAAGAGATTACTACCATCCTCTTTTTTTAGCATAGGCTCCGGCAAGTGATTACTACCATCCTCTTTTTCCGGTATAGCCTTCAACAAGTGTTTACTGCCATCCCTATTTACCACAATTGCATTATCCAGCAATTGCAAGCCTGCCTTGTTTTTAAAATAAGTAAATTCATTCTGTTGATACATTAACTGCTTTAACAGAATATGTATTATCTTCCGCTCATCAATGTTCAATTTTTCTGCCACTATATCTGTATCCATTTTTATTGATTTATTAAAACACCGTCCCCAATTCCTCTTTCCTCATTATTAAAGTCCGGTAAAAGTATCAAATTAAAACTACACTATTGATTAATACTTTTATTGGCATCAATAATAAAGAAGCCTCAACTATATTTTATCTACCTTTGCGCACTTATTAAAATATAAATGGCACATAAAGCAGGTTTTGTAAATATTATAGGCAGTCCGAATGTAGGGAAATCAACACTTATGAATGTGCTCGTCGGCGAACGGCTTTCTATCATTACTTCTAAAGCACAAACTACACGACATAGAATTATGGGAATTGTGAATGGCGAAGACTTTCAAATCGTCTATTCTGATACTCCGGGAGTGATGAAACCGAATTATAAATTGCAGGAATCGATGATGGAATTTGTGCAGACAGCAATCACAGATGCCGATATTATGCTTTTTGTTACTGATATTTATGAGGATGTTAAGATTGATGAAAAGATATTACATAAGATAAAGAATGCCAAAGTTCCGGTGTTGCTGCTTGTCAATAAAATTGATTTGGCGAAGCAGGATGTACTCGAAAATAAAGTTCAATACTGGAAAAATGAAGTACCGAATGCAGAAGTGATTCCTGTTTCGGCATTGGAGAAATTTAATACTAATTATATTTTTGACCGCATCCTAGCCTTGTTGCCCGAAGGTCCCGGATATTATGGCAAAGATGAATTGACAGATAAACCCGAAAAGTTTTTTATCTCTGAAATTATTCGCGAACAGATTTTGTTGAATTATAAAAAGGAAATTCCGTATTCAGTAGAAGTAGTTGTTGAATCATT
>CAIQBY010000253.1 GCA_903870175.1 uncultured Bacteroidota bacterium | reverse complement strand
CAGGTGGTCAATTTGAACCGGTTTGTGGTGGTCAATTTGAACCGGAATTGAGTGGTCAGTTTAAACCGGTTTTCGGTGGTCAATTTCACCGGTTTTTGCAATTGGTTAAGTTGGCAGCTCCTCTTCCATGTACATTTCACAGGGCTTTTGATGAAGTGAGTAATCCACGGCAAGCGTTGGAAGATATAATTGAATGTGGTTTTAAAACGATACTTACTTCGGGACAAAAATCAACTGTCGTTGATGGGATTAATTTGTTAACGGAGCTAATTCATAAGGCTGGAAATAGAATTGTAATTATGCCTGGTGGCGGAGTTCGGTCTTCTAATATTTCGTTATTGAAAGGTAAAATTATTACTTCTTATTTTCATTCTTCTGCTATTATTGACAATGGCGAATACCCTAATGTAAAAGAGATTCAGCTGCTGAGAAAAAGGTTGAATGAAAAATAACTAATGAGAATATTCTTTCTTCTGCTTTTAATTCCACTTTTCTCTCTCTCCCAAACAACAGAAATTTCGTTAAGTAAATACAACTGGCAATTTCGTAAGAAGGGTGATAAGGAATGGTTGTCTGCTACTATTCCAGGCACTGTTCATACGGATTTATTAACTAATAAATTAATTGCTGACCCTTATTATGGCGATAATGAAAAGCAATCACAATGGATTGAAAACGAAGACTGGGAGTACAAAACTTATTTTGATATTTCGAAACAAGAACTGAATCAACAGCATGTTGAATTGCAATTTGAAGGGTTGGATACGTATGCAAAAGTATTTTTCAATGATTCATTAATTCTTGTTGCTGATAATATGTTTCGGAGTTGGAATATTGATGTGAAACAGATTCTTAAAGTGGGTGATAATTATTTAAAAATAGTTTTTCAATCGGCAGTAAAAAGAGGTAAGAAAGAAGCTTCGAAATTAAATTATACGTTGCCCGGTGATGAAAAAGTATTTACCCGAAAAGCGCAGTATCAATATGGTTGGGACTGGGGACCAAGATTTGTTACCTGCGGAATTTATAAAGATATTAAACTTAAGTTTTGGAACAATGCAATTATTGAATCTGTTAAATTTATTCAAAAGAAGTTGACAGATTCATTTGCAGAATTGGAGTTTCAATGTGAAATAAAATCAGATGTGGATAGTGAATTTGCATTAAAAGCGATACGTTATTTGCCCGAACAGGGAAATGAATTGGCAATAGCTTCTTCATTGGCAATATCGTCTTCAAAAGAAATTATTCATTTGAAAAAGGGAATTAATTATTGTTCTGTCAAACATTCTATCAAATATCCGCAAAGATGGTGGAGTAACGGTTTAGGGAAACCTTTTTTATATTCATTTGCTATTGAACTTAAAGATAAAGAATACTAATTAATTGACAGTAATTATTTAAATATTGGTTTGCGAACATTAGATTTGGTGCAGGAAAAAGATAGTATTGGGAAATCCTTTTACTTTAAATTAAATGGAGTCCCTGTGTTTATGAAGGGAGCTAATTATATTCCTCCTGATAATTTTTTGCCAAGCGTTACAAAATCAGATTATGAAAAGATTGTTCAAAATGCTGCGGATGCAAATATGAATATGCTTCGTGTATGGGGAGGTGGAATGTATGCGGATGATGACTTTTATAATGCCTGTGACCAAAAGGGAATATTGGTTTGGCAGGATTTTATGTTTGCCTGTGCTATGTATCCGGGCGATGAACGCTTTATAAATAATGTTTCGGAAGAAATAAAAGAACAGGTTATTCGTTTGCGAAATCATGCGAGTATTGCTCTTTGGTGTGGGAATAATGAGATAGATGAAGGTTGGAAAAACTGGGGATGGCAGCAACAATATCATTATTCAGCAACGGATTCTACAAAAATATGGAATGATTATGTAAATCTTTTTCAAAAAGAAATCCCGAGTATTGTTTCCAAATATGATGCAGAACATTCGTATTGGCAGTCGTCGCCGAGTATTGGCTGGGGACATAAAGAAAGTTTGCAACAGGGAGATGCACATTATTGGGGAGTTTGGTGGGGGATGGAACCTTTTGAAATTTATAAAACAAAAGTTGGCAGATTTATGAGTGAATATGGTTTTCAAGGGATGCCATCTATTGAGTGTTTCAAAAAT
>CAIQBY010000252.1 GCA_903870175.1 uncultured Bacteroidota bacterium | reverse complement strand
GTAGAAACAACAATAAGCGACATCAAAAAATTGTTTTTAAAAACAATACACGCTGTCTCGTTGAATGGCTTTTTGATTAAGTTGATTCTATTCGTGTTTGCTCTCCAGCTAATTAAATTTATGAACTAGCAAGTTGAGTTAACTAATCGAATTATACCAACACTTAAATAAAAGCGAATGATACAAATGCTGATAAATATGAAGGAAGCAGAAAAACAAATTCCTATTTCTGTTGGTGTAAACAATACTAAAAACCGAATAACTATATTCTGTTCTAATTTTAAGAAAAAACTTGTGCTTACCGGGATTGCAGTAAGTTATGATACTGGAATAATAGGTAAACCTATTGTAGAAATTAATCTGCGAAAGGAACTTGGAACCCTATTTGAATGGGAAATAAAATCTTCTGGCGGAAATCCTAATGATTATATTTGGGCACAAATAAGCTGTCGAGGTACAGATGGAACGTATGCTGTATTGGAAGCTGCTCTTAAAACAATCACTTTAGAAAACAAAAATGTTGACGACTTTTTCTGATAATTATCTCAAATCCAATCTTAGTTGTAAATATAAAAAACGCTGTTTTTTCTAATCCTCCTATTCATTTTTTTTATAATCTTCTTCAATAATATAATTAAACGTCCAAGTTTAAATAGTAGCTTTGCATTATATTAAATATTAAAAAATGGCAAAAGTATTTTTAGAGAAGATGAATACGGAGAGTTTGAAAAAAACTATTTATAAGTTTGTAGATGGTAAATTAACAAATAAATTTTTAGGATTAACTTCGGCTGCTTATGATGCAGGTGTTGCAGGTGCAAGTTTGAGCAGCTACATGCATAAAAAAATGAAAAAACCTCGCAAAATCCCTGCAAATGTTGAGTATAGCCTTAACTCAAAATGTCCCGAATAATTATTCTTATTATTAGTGAATATTATATGTGCACATCCATTCCAATAAATCCTTACTGATTATTGCATTTGAAATATATGTTTTAAAAAATATAGTCAGAATAAAAAAATGCTAAAGATTAATACAGCTCAAATGATAAAAACACTTTTATTTCTATTGCTTCTGATTTCAGGCACTGTTTATTGTCAGGTAACGAAGGATACCTTAAATACACATAAAGGAGAACTTTCTTTTGGAGCGAGAACAACAGGCAGCCTGTTTAGCTCAAGTGGCAACTATTTTGGTTTTGGAGCAGGTGGCCAATTGCGTTACAGAGTAGATAACAGATTAAATACAGAGTGGTTTGGCGATTGGATGACAACAAATATTGGAGGGTTAGGGCAACGATATGATGCGCACATCGGCGAATCAATGATACTGTATATAGGCAGAGAGGTGAACCGGAAAAATACTTTAACACCCTATGCGATGGGAGGTTTTTGTGGTGACTATACCAAGACGTCAACCAATCTTTATTATGATAACGTCCAGAAAAGTTATGTCAGGGAATCTAAGGATAGATGGAGTTTTGCTACGCAACTAGGGCTTGGAACACATTATAATATTACTGAAAAAATGGATATATCATTTTCCTGTCAATATATGATTCATTTTGGCAGTGATATTGATTCCCAAATAGAAACAAATTCTCAGGGAGAAAAATATTTGCAGATAAACAAAGTTAACGAAACAGCATTGGAAGGTCATTTGCTTTTAACATTGAGTGCAAATTTTGTAATTGTTGATTTAATACGCCATAAATAATTATTCACATTACATTACATTGACAAATTTAAAGTACGATTTAATAAAATGAAAAAGGTATTGATAATAATTCTGTTTTTGCCAATGACAATGGCCGCTCAGGATTCATTAAGATTTATTGGAAAAGGGTTATTTAGCGGCAAAGGAACTTTGGCAGTTGGTAAGCCAACCTCTTTTAACGCAACCAATATGTATGTAAGTGGAAATCTTGAATACTATTGTGAAAACAATGTTTCATTCAGAGGAGGATTATATGTATTTCTAGGTGCATCACGTCCAAAGTCACCTCTGGTACTTGCAAAAAACAGCACTATCTTTTTCGGATATAATTATCACTTCAAAACCAATAATCATCTCGACCCCTATCTTGGCTTTGAACCCGGTGCAAGCTGGACACAACTAAAAGCACCGGATAATCAGTCGACTGCCCCTTACCCTTATAACATTTCTAAGTATCCTCAATCGCTTAGCCCTATTGCTTCGGTAACTCTTGGTATCAATTATTATGCTTCAAAATACACACATCTTTTTATTGAAGTGACTTATATAGATGGAGTGCATGTATCTGATATTCCTGCTGTATCTTTGAGTGAAATAAGAATAGCATTCGGATTTGGATTTAATATATGGGTGCTGAAGAAAAAAGGCAGCCATAATTAATTTAAAAACGAGTAAAAGCCTCGTCATTAAAAAATACATTACTTAACGGTATTTATCTGAGTGCTGCTGTAAGCTTCCAGTTCTTTGAGTTCTTTCTGAACATTATCAGCCCACATTTTCTGCTTGGCTGCATTTATTCCGTGTTCAGTCTGGCTGTCATATTTATCTTCTTCGTTGAACATGTCTTGAGAATACTTTTTATACATGCCATCAATGGTAGTAACCAGATTATTCACTTTCTTGAAATTCATCTGAGAAATCTTTTGTCTCAGTTTGCGCGCATATAATTCAGCAATATCAAAATGAAGCTGTTCGTGTTTTAAAACATATTCCGAATTGCTTTTTACAAATGATTTTGATTTCAGGAAAACAGCTTCAACAAAAAAGTTCAAGTTTCCATCTACTTCTTTCTGATATAAAAACAATCCTGCATCTGTGGCTCCCTGAGCTGTTCCTTTTGGTTTGCCTTTGAAATCTGAAATCTGCAGGAGCGAATCAGGATGCCAGACAATAGTGTCGTTCTTGAATTTTTTAATATTCGGGGAAAGCTGTGCATTAACAATTCCGCTAATCATTAATAAAAAGGCTATTATTATTTTGTTCTTCATATCGTATTTTTATGGTTGGTAAAAGTATGAAAAAGTATCCATCAGAAAATAATTACTTAAGTTGAGGTCGTGTTTTTATGGTGATGAGATTTTAGTTTGGAATATTATAATCATAAAAAACATGTAATTGCCTTTTTATTAATTAGCTTTGTACTAAATTTTTATACTATTAAAAAATGGCAAAAACTTTTCTTGGAAACATGACTATGGGAGGGTTTAAAAAATTAGTTTACAAATTTGTGGATGGTAAATTAACTGATAAATTCAGCGACCTGGCAAAAGCTGCAACTGATGCCGGTGTAACCTCTTCCTACCTGGGTAATTATATGAATAAAAAGAAAAGAAAACCCCGCAAAATACCTGACAATGTGGAGTACAGTTATTCCAATAAATTAGCTCAGGATTAAAACTCGTTTACATCTGGTATTGTATCCAATGTAATTTACAAAATTGTTTTAAGATGTAATTTCAGGCTGTTCTTTCATCATTATTAAACAAATATTATTTATGAAAATCAAACTTTTATTATTTGGAATTACTCTTTCACAGTTTGTATTTGCCCAACAGCCAAAGATTGAAAAGCCTGATTACACCAGTATAGAATCCACAATCAAAGTAAAGGATTCTAAAATGTATTATCCTGTGTTATTAGACAGGTATATAAAACTGGATACCACTTTAACGAGAGAAGAACTCAAATTACTTTATTATGGATTTCTTTTTCAGGATTCATATTCGGTTTACGGGCATTCTGATTACAGTGATACATTAACCAAAATACTTGAGAAAGAATCGTTATCAATGCCGGATTATGACAGGGTAATTAAATATGAAAAATTAGTTTTGAAGGATTACCCTTTCCGGTTGCGGGATTTGAATATTCTGTCGTATGCTTATGAAAAAAAGGGAATGGCTGATTCATCAAAGATTATTGATAATAAATTGACACATCTTGTGGGTGCAATATTATCAACCGGCAATGGAGAAGAGGAAAAGAATGCATGGCATGTAATTTCCGTGGAAGACGAATATGATATTATCTCTTTATTAGGTTATAAATTTGGCGGCATGCAATCCTTAACCGGTAAAGGATGTGATTATATGACCCTTGAAGCAAATTCTGACGGTATTAAAGGATTATATTTTGACGTTAACAAAATACTGGAAGCGGAAGAAAAACTATTCAAGGAAAAATAAGGGTCAACTCCCCTACCCTTTTCATGAAATAAAAATCAATAAGTTATTTTAGTGACCTTGGGGAGGCTCGAACTCCCGGCCCGCTGATTAAGAGTCAGCTGCTCTACCAACTGAGCTACAAAGTCGTTTTGAAATTTTGAGTGGCAAAGATAGCTGAATTTCCATTTCTATATGCATTTGTTATTTTTATTTTGATAAACAATTTCACTAACCTGATATGCTGATAATTACAAGCCTTTGATTGATGTAGGCTACCGTATATGATTGAAATCATTATAAAATAAACTGATAAAATCAAATGATGTTTCTAATTTTACAGACTAATCTTCAACATCCAATTCTATTTAACTTGGTTATCTTTGTTGAGGCTAAAAATAATTAAGCAATTCTACATTTTATAATAATTTATAATACAACTATCAATGAAAAAGAAAATGAAACCCGAAAGTTTAATGATGTCTTATGGCTATAAGCCTGAATTATCAGAAGGTTCGATAAAATGCCCGATATTCCAGACTTCCACTTTTGTTTTTAAAAGTGCTGAAGAAGGAAAAGGTTTTTTTGAAGTAGCATATGGTCTAAGAGAGAAAAATAAAGGTGAAGAAACAGGCCTGATTTACAGTAGGATAAACAATCCTGATATTGAAATACTTGAAGCACGACTGACTCTTTGGGAAGAAGCCGAAGACTGTGCAGTATTCGAAAGCGGTATGGCTGCTATAAGCACAGTGCTGCTTGAATTTTTAAAACCAGGTGATTTGCTTCTTTTCAGCAGCCCGCTTTATGGGGGAAGTGATCACTTTATTAAGAAAATCCTTACCAAATTTAATATCCACGTACTTGATTTTAAAGTAGGACAATCAAAGGATGAAATAATAAAACTTGTTAATCAATCCGGTTTGGCTGATAATCTGGCGATGATATATATCGAAACGCCTGCCAATCCTACCAATCACTTAATAGATATTGAAGGAAGCAAGGAAATAGCACAGCATTTTTCGAAACCTGATAAAGAAATTTATCTCGCTGTTGATAACACCTATCTTGGTCCTATCTGGCAGCATCCGATGAAGCTTGGCGCTGACCTTGTGCTGTATTCAGCCACTAAATATATAGGAGGACATAGCGATGTAATTGCAGGAGCCTGTCTGGGTAACAAAGCGCTTATTAAAAGAGTTAAAGGGTTAAGAACATTTTTGGGTAATATGGCAAGCCCGAATACAGGATGGCTATTGCTCCGCAGCCTCGAAACATTAAAAGTACGAATGGATGCCATTGCTTTTAATGCTGATAAAGTAGCCGCGTTTTTAAATAAACATCAGGCTGTAGAGAAAGTTTATTTTCTGGGTAATCTTACCGAAAAAGACGGTGAACAGTTCCATATCCGCAACAGGCAATGCCTAACAAATGGCGGTATGATTTCGTTTGATGTAAAAGGTGGAGAGAAAGAAGCTTTCAAAGTGCTGAATGCCTTGAAACTTATTAAACTTGCTGTGAGCCTTGGCAGTACCGAGAGTTTGGCTGAACATCCTGCTACTATGACACATTCGGATGTTGATTTACAACTTAAACAGGAACTATCCATCACAGAAAAGATGATACGGCTTTCGGTAGGTGTCGAAAATTATGAAGATATTATTCATGATATTAGCCAGGCACTTGATATTCTAAAAACGAACAAGAAAAGGAATTAATAGTTACTCATTAATTATTATTTAGATATTCTCCTGTTTCATAAGTATCTTTTTAACTAAATAACTCCCGCCAACCTTACAGTCAGCGGTAGTTATTTTATTTCAAGTTTTTCAGCTTAAGGTTACACAGTTCGACAAATTTAAACTTTCCAACTTGATTTTTATTCAACCACAATCTTTCTGTTCACTACATTTTTGTTTTCATCAGTAATCTGCACAAAATAAATTCCGCCGCTCATTTCGGCTTTTTCCAAAATAAATTCTTTTCCAGAGAAGTTTGCAATTTTGATTTGTTTACCAAGAACATCTGTTATTTTAATTACAGTATTAATTTGTACTTTGCTAAATGAAATAGCAGTTTGCGAAGAAAAAGGATTAGGAGCAATGCTAATATCATTATCAATATTATACTGAGAAACAGAAACATTACCAATGGCATAGCAACTGGAAGTAGCAACACAGCCGTAATCATTTATCTGTACCAGATATAATCCGGGAGTTGAAGTAGAAAAGCTTTGAGATGTTGCACCCGGTATCAAAACAGAACCGCCACAATTATACCATTGATAAGTAACATCCTGACCCACCCTGAATGAAGTAAGTGTGTCACTATTCTGTGTAACACTAGTATTTACATAACAATAAGGTACACCCATATATATATCGCTTGAATCAGCTATATAATTCAATTGCAAATATTGAGTATGAATTGAATCCAATTGAACTGTATATACCGAGTCTCGGAGCAACCCGGGAATATCAACATATACATCGTATTTTCCATATTGCAGATTAGGAAAATAATAATAACCGCCGCCATCATTGGAAGATGGATTGGAAGTGGTTGTATTTGTCACCATTTGTCCACCGGGATTACGGCCAATTTTAACATCAATGCCCGGTATTGGATCGCCAAGATTCCTGTAAAAATTAGGCCCCTGCACTATTCTGCCTCTCAATAATCCCGGCCCGGTTGCAGTTGTCCGTTCGGCAATACGAACATTTAGTGTATCATTTCCACTGCAACCGTGATTAATAACTGTGGAAGAATCCCAAAGGTATGCTGCTGTTGGGTATCCATAATAGGTTGGTATTAATGATGGATAACTTGTTGTATTTGGGAATATCTCGATTAGATATGTATGATGATTTACATTTGGAAAATGATAATATCCATAACTGTCTAATGGCGCTACTTGAATAGTGTCGAAGTGAGTATATCTATTTGGAATGTAATTAAAAAGAACTGCATTACCATGAATAACTGCTCCTCCGGAATAATGTGCGTATCCATATATATCAGTATTGTGAGCAACAGTTAAAATTACATGGCTGATGCTGGTACATCCAATGCTGTCAGATACTGTTAAAGTATAAGTAGTGGATGCTGCAGGGCCTACTCTAATGGAATCATAAGTAGAGCCGGTACTCCAGTTATAAGTCAAAGCACCAGCTCCTCCACTTGAAATACTAAGAAAAGTAGTGGAATCACCCGAACAGATAGTCTGTGGAAATCCTGCACTGGCAAGGATACCCGGCTTTAATGTTACTGTGATTGTCTGAGGAGTACCTGGACAAGAGCCTGCAACAGAAGTAGGAGTTACTGTATAATACACCTGCTGATACTGTGCGGAGTTATTAGTTATTGTATTATTCAATGTTCCTGTAGTCTGAATTGTAGTACTTTCTCCTGTAGTATTAAGGTTATCAATTGCCGACCATTCGTAAGTAGATGGTACATTTGTAATAAATGGTATAGAAACGGAACTTCCACTGCAAATACTTGCTGAATCAATATTTGAATTTACTGGTGTTGGCGTTACACTCACCAATATTGTCTGAGAGGCACCAACACAGCCATAAAGTGTAGAAGTAGGTGTTACCGTATAGCTTACAATTTGTTCGGTGGTCGCATAATTAATTAAGGTATTTAATAGTGTTGAAGAATTTTGCATATAAATGCTTTCTCCAATAGTATTTATATTATCTGTAGCAATCCATTGATACGAAGAAGCAAGGGTACTTGCAAAAGGAATAGTAACGTTAGTTCCGTCACAAATAATAGTAGAGGAAGTACTTGTCATTTCAGGGGCAGGTTTTACTGTTACAGAAATTGTTTGCGCTGTTCCAATACAGCCACCAAGTGTAGATGTGGGAGTTGCTATATAGGTTACAGTTTGTGGTGTTATAGAATTATTTACAATTGTATTACCTATTGTTGTTGCTGTTTGCGGTGTAATGCTTTCTCCGGTAGTATTCGGATTATCTGCTGCCGCCCAATTATATGTGGAAGGTGAATTGCTTGTAAGAGGAATAACAACTGTACCTCCGCTGCATATTGTAGCTATATTGCTGCTGGTCATAGAAGGCACTACTGCAGATGTAACGTTAATAGTATCTGATGATGAACAACCGGAAGAGATGGTTGCAACTGCCCAATAACTATTGGTTGCGCTTGCTGTAATAGTCTGTGTGGTGGCTCCGGTACTCCAAACATAGGTGCTTCCGGGATTTCCTGCGTTTAATACAATTGAAGTTCCGCAAAGCGTTGTATCCCTGCCAAGTGAAAATGTTGGTATTACACTGCACACCGTAAAGGTTCTGCCTTCATACAAGCTCCATTTACCCAATTGATTCTTTGTACGGATAAAAAGATTATGATTTCCAAGTGTCAGGCCTGAAGCGCTAATGTTTCTGGTAACATCAACAGTATCTGCAGTAACAAATGCAGGTGATACAGGTGTTCCGTTGCCTACTCCGGGGTCGGTATCAAAGAAGTATTCTGCTTTTACCAATTGTGTTTGCAGGGTAGAAGGTGGATTAGGATATATGTAGAAGTTCCTACCTTCATACAAACTCCATTTGCCATTGGTATTACAGCTTCTAATAAATAGATTATGAAAGCCGGAAGCCAAACCAGTAGTATTAAAATTAGTGGTAACATCAACAGTGTCGGCAGTAACCAGTGTCGGCGACACAGCAGTTCCATTACCTACTCCGGGGTCGGTATCAAAGAAATATTCCGCCTTTACTATTGGTGCAGCATTAGATGCAGAAGCAGCAGGGTAAATATAAAAGTTCCTGCCTTCGTACAGACTCCATTTGCCCAATGTGTTTTCTGTTCTTATAAATAAGTCATGAAAGCCGGAGGCAAGTCCTGTTGTATTCATTGTAGTGCTTATATCTACTGTATCTGCAGTAGGGATAGAAGGTATCGAAGTTCCATTTCCAACACCAGGGTCGGAATCAAAGAAGTATTCTGCTTTTACAATTTTTGCAGGAGGAACCACTGAAGCAGGCGGATAAATATAAAAGTTACGGCCTTCATACAAACTCCATTTACCATTAGCATTTAAAGTACGTGTAAATAAACTGTGAAACCCTGACGACAATCCTGTAGTACTTATTGTGGTAGTAACATCAGCAGTATCAGCAGTAGTAAATCCCGGCGATACAGCAGTACCGTTACCAACACCTGGGTCGGTATCAAAAAAGTATTCTGCCTTTACTATTTGTGCAGGAGGTAATGCTGTACTTGCGGGATAGATATAGAAGTTCCTGCCTTCATACAAACTCCATTTATGAATACTGTCATAAGTACGAATAAACAAACCATGGAAACCGGATGACAAGCCCGTGGTAGGTATTATAGTTGTTAAATCCACCGTATCTCCGGGCGTGATGGTGATGGCTGTGCCATGCCCTACGCCGGGGTCGGTATCAAAGAAGTATTCTGCCTTTGTTATAAACTGCGCTTCAGCAGTATTTACAAACAAAATACTTACAATGAGTATAAGTAATCTGTAAATATATTTCATTTCTAATTTCTTTAAGTGAGAACAACATTGTTAATTGAATTAAAATTAATCATTGATTGGCATAATCTTCAAGACTTAAAAATCATAGAAGATTAGTTAACCAGTCTATTGTTCTTTCTTAGCTTTGAAACGAACATTCAACGTTCCGTTTACAGGGATACTTACATTATTAATGTTCATCAAAGTCATTTGCGGAATGATGCTGGAAGCTCCTGTTAAGTTTTGCATGGCATACGTTCCTCCATAAATCCCAACATCAGTACCATCCGAGCCTGCATTATGACCTATACAGGTACTTAACAAATGCCAGTTTAAGGTGGTGAGTGCTGGATAACCTTGTACTGCTGAAATCAAGCCGACAAACAAGCTGCCGAATGTAACATTGTTCATATTGCCGCCACCGCTGTTGGTTCCATAAGGAAGAATATTAGATGCCGTGGATGCCGTAATATTATTGGTGAACGTACAGTTATTTATTTGTGACCAGTTGGAGATATTAGAATAAAAGAATATATTATTAGAAAATATGGCATTGCTGAATTGACCTAAATTACCTTCTATAATATTATGGTCAAATATAAGACCTGATTGAACATTGGATGAACTTTGACCGCTAATGCCGACATTAATAAAATTATTGCGTACCAGACAGCTTGTAACGGGAGTAAAATTAAAGTCCAAGCCATACCCCGAACTGATAACATTATTTTCTATTATCCAGCCATTAGCTGTAACATTTACATAAGTACCCATAAAACAGCGTCCTATATATATGTTTGCATACGCTCCACTATTATTATTAAAACTACCGTTAATGTATAATCCAATGAACGAAGAGCCTGTGGCATCAGTTGCATACGTAACATTGTTTGATAAAGTAACATTATCAACTTCCGAACCTAAATTGTTCTGTGTACCTGTTACATCATATCCTGCACCTATAAATGTTAGCTTTCTGTCAACAGTAATACTGCCGTAATCATAAGGCGAGCCGGTTACATAAATAGTATCTCCTGCTGTGGATGCATTGATACAAGTTTGCACATTAGTGTATTGTCCGGCATTGATAGGGTTGCTGCTTACAGTATGTACAGTAGCGTTAGCATTGAAGCTCATGGCAACGATTGCTAAAAGGGTAATTGTTTTTTTCATTTGGATGTAGTTTAATTGTTTATGTTATTAGTAATTATTTAAGATTTATTATTTTGAAATTTCGTTCGGCTAAAGTATAATAAAAAGTTGGATAATAATTTAATTATTCTAAAATTTATTATTATTATTTCTTCATCTACCATTTGTTAATTTAGAAAAGTAAATTTGCAGTGGATATTACTTGTGAACACAAAACAAGAGGGACTAGTTTTTGGTGATAATACAAACAAGGGCAAAAAACAGCATTTTCATTTTCTTAAATGTACCACGTAAAAGTCAGAAGTACCATTTTAAAATCGAAAAGAGAGGTTTTAAATTCCAAAAGCTAGCTTTTGAACTCCAGATGCTAGCTTTTGAACTCCAGATGCTAGCTTTTGAAATCCAGATGCTAGCTTTTATTTTTAAAAGCTAGCATCTGAACTCTAAAAGCGAGCTTTTAAAAATAAAAGCTAGCATCTAAACTCTAAATGCTATGTTTTAAAATCTAAATGCTAGCATTTAAAATCTAAAAGCTAGCATCTGAACTCTAAAAGCTAGTATCTGAATTCTAAAAGCTAGCATCTGAAAATAAAAGCTAGCATTTGAAATCTAAATGCTAGCATCTGAACTTTAAAAGCTAGCTTTTGACAATAAAAGCAAGGTTTTGAGTCGAACACTTTTTTGCTATTGAAAAAAAGAGAGGCTTTATATATATGTATTTATAATTAATAGTATGCGAACGAATGCTAAAATTGAATTCCATTTAACTGAATTATTTAAACTACTATACATTTTTTCTGAAATCCCGTAGGGATAAGCTGTTTGTAGTAATACATTAAACGAAAAATGTCAAGCTCCGTAGGAGCGGTCT
>CAIQBY010000251.1 GCA_903870175.1 uncultured Bacteroidota bacterium | reverse complement strand
TTAGCTTTATTAATAATATCGTTTTCCTTATCTAGCCAGACTTATTTTGAAAAAGTAATTAATGTGGGCTCGACTACCAACTCAAATAATATGGGTTTATGTGTTGAACAAACATCTGATGGGGGATTTATTATTTCAGCAATGGGACTTGACGGCAGTAATTTTTATGACAATGCATATTTATTAAAAACGGATTCTTTAGGAAATGTTTTATGGAAGCGATCTTATCAAACATTTGATTTTGCATCAGGAAACTGGGCTATGGAAACAAGAGATGGCAATTATGTTTTATTATCGGAAGAAAGTGCTATAAATCCATTGGATATTCATTTAATGAAATATAATTCAAATGGTGGATTGATTTGGAGAGATTTTTTATTTGATAGAAACGATACAGTTGGTAATCGTTATATGGAAAACCGAGCATTTTATTGCAGTGAAACTGCTGATAGTGGTATTGTTTTATGCGGGCACAAAGCATATAATCACATTTCTTATTTATACGTTATAAAAACCAATAGCAGAGGAGATACTTTATGGAAATCACTTCCTGTTACTAATTTATCTACTACAGGGTATTGTATTAAACCTACTGCTGATAATGGATATATTGTAACATCTGCCGGTGATGGAAATTACCCTAATAGCGGTGGTTTAAACATTATTAAATTGGATTCAGTCGGTAATTTAATCTGGCTAAAAAGATTTAGTAATGCCACTGTTTCTCAAGGAAATTCGATTGAGATAATGCCTGATAATGGCTTTGTAATTGCAGGTGGAAATTACAATTCAGTTACCAGTCAATTCGATAATTATATAATTAGGATGAATAGTATGGGGGACACCATGTGGACAAAAACATATCCCTATCCAGCATGTAATAATATTAGAAGAATAAATAATACTCAATTCTTAATGAGTTCAACTTATTCTATTGGCTCGGTTTATAAAGTATTGTTATCCAAAACGGATACTAGTGGAGTATTCATCGATTCTACTACCTTTCATTCTTCCTATGCAAATTACAATGCAAATTGTTTGTCACTTACACGCGATGGCAATTTTTGTTTTGTTGGGCAGGTTGCTGTTGGTAATACCTATTATGTTTATTTTGTGAAGTCAAATCAAATAACAAACGGAATAAAAACATACTACGATGATAATTCTATCACCATCTCCCCCAACCCTTTCACTTCCCTCACAACAATTTCTTTTACCCAAGAACAAACAAACACCATAATAAAAATAACAGATGTACTTGGCAAAGAAATAAAAACAATAAACTTTACAGGCAAAGAACTAATAATAATGAAAGGCACCATGCAGGCAGGTATTTATTTTGTACAAATAACAGATGCCAATAAAAATATAGTGAACAGAAAAGTGGTGGTGCAATAATAAAAAGGTTCTGCCTTTTTAAAAGGTAAAACCTTTAGAATGAAAAACTCTTTTCAACAACGTAAAGAATTTTTTGTTATAGAATAGGGAAGGGAAATAACGTATCTTTGTAAAAAAATACTAAACTTAATGTTGCACAAAAAAGAGTTTACAAAAAGTTTAGACAAGTTGGGTCAGGAACGGTTGAGGGTTAAAATGGTAATAAACAAAGGAAAATTGACTGACTTGGTTTTTCAATACGAAAGTTTTATTAATGGTCATTGGGAAGAAATAGTAAGGTATGATATAGCACATGGTTTTT
>CAIQBY010000250.1 GCA_903870175.1 uncultured Bacteroidota bacterium | reverse complement strand
GTAGAAACAACAATAAGCGACATCAAAAAATTGTTTTTAAAAACAATACACGCTGTCTCGTTGAATGGCTTTTTGATTAAGTTGATTCTATTCGTGTTTGCTCTCCAGCTAATTAAATTTATGAACTAGCAAGTTGAGTTATGTTAATCGGAATATGACAGAGAAATTAATTTAGAAACGAAAACTATTTGACAATAAAAATAATACTTATCCCTTTATCGGATTATTCAACCCCTAATCCTTATGGTTAAAGCCATTTTTAAGTAAAATTCTTCAATTTATGCGCTAATAACTCATAGCAATGCGCGACCAATTCAAAGTGATGCGCGACCAATTCAAAGCGATGCGCGACAACTTCAAAGTGATGCGCGACCACTTCAAAGCGATGCGCAACCACTTCAAAGCGATGCGCGACCACTTCAAAGTGATGCGCGACCACTTCAAAGCGATGCGCAACCACTTCAAAGTGATGCGCAACCAACCGAATGGCATGCGATACAATATTGTAAAAGAAAAGGAAAATTTAAGCAGATATAATAATAATCCTTTAAAGGGATAAGTAAAATATAAATTAGTTACCCATTGGAGTCATGTTATCTTCTTCGTCCCTTTTTTCCCGTTTGAATTCCATCTTGCCGAATTTATAAGTAAGATTGATACCAATGGAACGAAGCGGTATTTGGCGGTCAGTATATAAAGTGAAATTGTTGCCATCCAATTCTGTTTTTTGGTTAATATATTTATTAAAAGGATTTGCTGTAGTAATAGCTACGCTGAATTTTTTATTAAAAAATTGCTTGCGAACTGCAAAACTATAGGTAGTAAATGATGGTACTTTACCCTGAACATTCGTGCGCGGCGAATTAAAATTACCGAATGCTTCTATTATTAATGTGCTTATTACTTCATAAGTTGCATTCATATTTATTCTATAATTGAATCCCTGCGTATTGTTTCCTGCTAAATTTCCATTGGTAATATATCTTTGAAATAAGGAGATATTTGTACGAACATTTATTTTTGAAGTAATAGGCACAGAACCATAAATATTGACTCCGAAATTATCTTCTCTTCCAACGTTTTCGCGGGTAGTAACAGCTACATTGTGATAAGTGGAATCTCCAATAATATAGTTGGGATAATAAGTAACGTATGATTGTATATCATCTTTATTGCCTCGATAAAAAAGAACTACATTGATGGAAGAGCCTTTATTAAACGATTTGCTGTAGGTTAGCTCTATCTTATCTCCTATTTCAGGACGAAGATTGGGATTACCGGTTTGGACATTATAAGGGTCAACTGTATTAACAAACGGATTCAAGTCGTGATAATCGGGACGCTGAATACGATGACTGTAACCGATTTTGAATGTCTGATTTTTTGCGAAAGTATGCGAGATGATTGCCGATGGAACTACAGTGTTATATGGATTGAAGGTGATAACGCCTGAGTTTGAAAAGAATCCGTTCGACTCAGTGTATTCGTCTCTGCAACCTGCTTTTACATCAAGCCATTTGAACAGTTTGAAAGTGGCTGAAACATAAGCTGCATATATGTATCTGTTATAATTTATATTTGTAGAAAGCGGTACATCTTCATAAAATGTATTGTCGGAAGTATTTAAAAGATATTGCTGCGAATTACTATTGACATTATCAATTACCAGTTTGCCGCCGGTTTCGAAAATGACATCTTTGGGAAGCGGATGTGTATAATTCAACTCGAAATTTGTTTCCTGATTTATAGTGGGATTGTTGCCATAGTTTCCGGAATAAGACGTATCCACATTAATATAATTCTCTCTTTGCCAATAATAATTTCTATTTAGACCATAAGAAGAATTGTAAGAAAACTCCAGTTCCTGCCCTTCTTTTTTGAACTTCCTTTTGTAAGTAGCATTCCAGTCGTAGTTTAAATTATGAAAATGATTGGAAGGATTTATCACATCGCTGAAATTGGAAACTTCATTACCCGAAGCATCGGAAACAATGGTTTGGCGGGTGCTGCTTCCTACTCCATCGTATCCAAAATAATTACAGCTTGCCGAAACATTGAAATTATCTTTAGCGGAAATATCCCAATCGAAACCAAGACCGCCCTGCAGACTTTTTCTGCTGAAATCACTGTAACCGTTTTGCAGAAAGCTCGTGGATTGATTAAGTGCAGGGTCCTGCGTTACTCTATTCATATCGGTGATGCTGTGAGCAGGAATTAAAGTATTGCCGCTCACAAATGCATTGACACCTATTTTTCCTTTGCGGCCATTGATATTAAAGGAGCCTGTCTGGTTGCGGGTGCTGCCTGTTACAGATATATTTCCGTTGATGCCTTGCGTCGTCACTTTTTTAAGTATGATATTGATTATCCCACCTGTTCCTTCGGCATCGTACTTAGCGCCGGGACTGGTAATTACTTCTATGCTTTGAATCTGGCTTGCCGGAATTGCCTGAAGTACATCGGCAATATTGTTGCCAAATAGTGTAGATGGTTTGCCGTTAATTAAAAAACGAATGTTCGAATTGCCCTGCAACTCTACGTTTCCATCTATATCAACCGAAATCTGCGGAATTTTTTTGAGCATATCCGAAGCTACTCCGCCTTGAGAGGTAACATCTTTTTCGGCGTTATAAACCATTTTATCTATCTTGTTTTCTATCAGTCCTTTTTCGGCTGTTACCTCTACTTCTTTAAGTTTGGCAGTGGTACTTATTAATTTAAAATCGCCTAAAGCTATTATTGAATTGTTTTTATTGATGACAATATTGGTTTTGATTCCGGTTTTAAATCCTATAAAATATACCTGCATTTTATAGGTTCCGTCGGGTATTGCGGTGAGGGCAAACTTTCCTTTGTCGTCCGTGGTGGCTCCGTTCACTACTTTGTCGTCGGCTTGTGTAACCAAACTGATGGATGCATATTCGATTGGCTGGCGGGTAGTGGAATCAACTATTCTGCCGGTGATAGTGCCCGAAGCCATTGTTTCGGGCTTTTGTGCTTTGATTGATATTGTATGAATAATAAAAAATAAAAAGAAGATTATTTTTAGTGATGATAACATAAGCTTCCTATTTTTTATTGATAACATTCTATATTTTCGTTGTGCAGTGGGCGGCAAAAGTATTGATAAATATTGAAGTAAATCAGTGTTTATTACTAAAGAATGTGAAATGTGAGATGAATGAGAATGATGCCTGAACTAATAATTGAGTTTAAGCGAGGAACTTATTTGAAACTTCAACAAAGGCGAAATTGATTTATTACCAATAGAAAAGTAATAAAGCAAGCAATTTTTGGTTTGCAGTGTTGCATTTCCAATTTGAAGTGTTGATTTTCCAATTTGAAGTGTTGATTTTCCAGTTTGCAGTGTTGTATTCTCATTTTGAACACTGCATTCACGGTATGCAGTGTTGCATTTCCAGTTTTTCTGCCGTTGTTGGTGTTTTCACCAACAACCTTTTTCACTTTCTGCCGTTGTTGGTGTTTTCACCAACAACCTTTTTCACTTTATGTCAATCCCAAAAGTACTAAATCATTCTTTACTTCAGAAAATTAAAACTTTCACATGTAATACTTTTCCAATTCTTATATATATGTATCATTTCTCCAAAGCCATATTTCATCCAATTTCCAGAAATCGTAAAACTGCTATACGTGATATGTCAGATGGGGAAAAGATAAGTTTTTCCACCATCTGACATATGTCGGATGAGGGAAAGATAAGTTTTTCTGCCACCTGACATATGTCAGATGACGAAAAGATAAGTTTTTCTGCCACCTGACATATGTCGGATGACGAAAAGATAAGTTTTTCTGCCACCTGACATATGTCGGATGTCGAAAAGATAAGTTTTTCTGCCATCCCACACTTACGGATTTACGAAAAAATAAGTTCTTATCATCTATGCAATAGCAAGTTAGCTTAAAACCCATTATTTTCGGGGCACACAACAAAGGTTAATTAAATTTTTATTTCAGCAAAAGAATTTTATTTTTCTCATTTATCCATTAAATAGAATTTTCGCTTTGCCGGTGTTTTTCACCTATAAAACTTCCAAGAAGAAGAAGTTATCCTGAAAATGATTGCAAAAATTCTCACATAAATACGGGGCTTTTTTTGTGAATAAATAAATGGGTGAACAAATAAAAGACTTGTCTCATCCTAAAAAAAGTTTACAGTTTATATAATTAATCCTGATATAAGTTTACAATACATTTTTAGTCCTGAAATTGGTTTACAAATGTAGTTTCTTTTCTGTAATAGTTCTTCC
>CAIQBY010000249.1 GCA_903870175.1 uncultured Bacteroidota bacterium | reverse complement strand
CTTCCCAAACAACAATTTCCTTTAGCGAAGCACAAAAAAACACAACCATAAAAATAATGGATGTGGTAGGCAAAGAAATAAAAACAGTATTGTTTTCGGGTAAGAGTTTAATACTTGAAAAAGGAGAAATGCAAAGCGGTGTTTATTTTGTACAAATAACAGACGAAAAGAAAAATGTGGTGAATAAAAAAGTGGTGGTGGAGTAATAAAAGGAAATGATAAATACTAATATCTAAATTCTAAAAAGCCCCTTGCAGAAATGCAAGGGGCTTTTTTATTTTAAAACAAATCGCTATGCGAACCTGTTCTTATTAGATGAATTTCTTTTTTCTCCGTATTGCAAAACCATATTAATAACCAATCCGGTTGAATATGGCATTCAAGATGATTAGAATAATTTCCTTTTAATTTATGTGTTTTATACTTTGGCGGTAAACTACCAATCTGTTCTAACAGTTCGAATGTGATATTAATTAATTTCATATCCAAACTTCTTTTCTTACACAATTTGTAATCCTTTTCAAATTGTTTGGTAGTATGTAATGTGAACAAAATTCTTTATTTATTAAGAAATGAAATAAGGTCTTTTGCGTTTTTGTGTTTTTTAGTTTTTCCCTTTTTTACCTCATCCATTGCTTTTAATGTATCTGGATTCGGTCCTTTGTGTATAGTTACAAAAGGCAAGGTTTTTACATACTTTAAAAAAAGCAAGGCTTGTTTTTCTTTAGTATCAATAGTTATGTAAGTCATTGTAAATATAAATTTATGTAACAAAGATAAGCAATATATAAATGTGGCAGGCAGGAAAACAAAGAATGCAGAATTAGCAATTAAAAATGAGAAACCGCAAGACTTGATATGAGTCGTAATGCATAGGGTGTTTATTTTGTACAAATAACCGATGAAAGAAAAATGTAGTGAATAGGAAAGTGGTGGTGGAGTAAAAGAAATATTAAATCTAATATCTAAATTCTAAAAAGCCCGTTGCAGAAATGCAAGGGGCTTTTTTATTTAACTCTCAATCATAACTCCTAATTCATCACTCTTTTACATATCTTTACAACCAAAATAATTTATTTATGAAACTACGGATTCTCTTTCTACTTGTCTCTGCATCGCTGTTGCAAACTGCTATGGCACAAACAAAATTGCTTACCATGGATGAAGCAATTATCAAACAAAAAACTACTCTTGCCCCTGCGAAATTAAAACAATTGATGTGGATAAAAGGAACGGATAAATTTTCTTATGTAAATGATGACAATGCCATTGTTATTGGCAATGCCGAAAACAATAAGCAGGAAACTGGTGCGACATTAAAAGAAGTGAATGATGCATTACAGAAAATCAATCTCAAAACCTTTGAAGCTATGCCAGCAATTCAATGGAAGAATGAAAATAACTTTACCATAGAAACGGAAAATAAATTAATTGCTTTTGATTTAAAAACAAAATCGTTTACTGTTGATGCAAACAGGGATTTCGGTAAAGATGCTGAACATACTGATGTTGCTGCCGTTTCAAAATATGCAGCATATACAATCAAGAATAATTTATTTGTTTATGATGGTAAAGAAAACGCTGCTGTTACTAAAGATAAAGATGAAAACATTGTTAACGGACAATCAGTACATCGTGATGAATTCGGAATAACTAAAGGCACATATTGGTCGCCGAAGGGCGATTTACTTGCCTTTTACAGGATGGACCAGACTATGGTAACAGATTATCCCATCATCGACTGGACCGTGCGCCCTGCCAAAGTAAATGAAATCAAGTATCCTATGGCTGGTGATAAAAGTCATGAAGTAACCGTTGGAATATATAATGTTGCAAAACATACAACAGTTTTCCTGAAAACAGGAGAACCTAAAGAGCAGTATCTAACCAATATTACCTGGAGTCCGGATGAACTGCATGTTTTTATTCAAGTATTAAATCGTGACCAGAATGAAATGAAACTTAATTCGTATAGCGCAACAACAGGAGATTTCGAGCGAACTTATTATACCGAGAAAAATGAAAAATATGTTCATCCAATGCATCCAATAGTTTTTCTTCCCGGTAAAAACAATGAATTTATTATGCAGTCGCAAAGCAGCGGATATAATCATCTTCATTATTTCCAATTTGAAGAAGCAGCTGTTCATTATAAAGACCTTATGATTCAAAATAAAGCTAATGGCGATGCAAAGTGGATTGTTACTGACTTTATGGGCTTTGACGACAACAATGAAAATTTATATTATAGTTCTACTGCTGAAAGTGGAATCACTCGTAATTTTTATAAAATGAATATGAAAGATTATAGCATTACGCGACTTACACAAGGAGAGGGAACACATACAATATTATTAAGTGACAGCAGAAAATATTTTATCGACAACTTTCAATCCATTGATGTACCAAGAGAAGTAGCGGTTTATTCTACTTCCGGTAAAAAGCTGCAAACTTTAAAACAGGCAGAAAATCCTTTAAAAGATTATAAACTTGGAAAACTTTCTTTGTTCAAATTAAAAAGCGATGCAGGTGATGATTTGTTTTGCAGAATGTTTAAACCAATAGATTTTGATTCGACCAAAAAGTATCCTGTAATAGTATATTTATATAATGGTCCGGGTATTCAACTGGTAAATAACACATGGAATGGCGGCGGAGATATGTGGCTGCAATACATGGCAGAGCGCGGTTTTGTTGTTTTTACAATGGATGGAAGAGGCAGTGCGAATAGAGGATTAGCCTTTGAACAGGCCTCTTTTCAGCATTTGGGAACAATAGAGATGAAAGATCAGATGACAGGAATTAATTATCTGAAGAGTTTGAAATATGTGGATGCTGCCCGTATGGGATTGATGGGCTGGAGCTTTGGCGGTTTTATGACTACGAGTATTATGACACGTTATCCAGATATTTTTAAAGTAGCTGTTGCGGGAGGTCCTGTAATCGACTGGAGTTATTATGAAGTGATGTACACTGAAAGATATATGGATACTCCACAATCGAATCCGCAGGGATACAAGGAATCAAATGTGATGAATTATATCGACAATTTAAAGGGGAAACTAATGCTGATTCACGGTACTCAGGATAATGTTGTAGTATGGCAGCACAGTTTGATGTTTCTGAAAGCATGCGTAGACAAAGGGAAACAGGTTGATTATTTTGTTTATCCGGGTCACGAACATAATGTGACTGGCAAGGACAGAGTGCATCTTTTTAATAAAGTTTCAGAATATTTTATCAGCAATTTATAACATAAAATATATTAAATGAAACTCGACCATCCTCAGTTAGTTGATTTATTAAAGCAGGCTTACTCTGCCGAAAAGGCTGCTGCATTTGCTTATCAGGGTCATGCCGGTTCGGTAAAAAAAGAAGAGGAGAAAAAAGCGATTCATCAAATTGAAATTGATGAATGGAATCATCGAGAGGAAGTTTTAAAATTAATGAATCAATATAATGTTCCCATTTCACGTTATTATGAATTCAGATTTCATGTAATTGGAAAAATAATTTCAGGAAGCTGTTATGTTATCGGGTGGTTTATGCCTTATTATTTTGCCGGCCGATTGGAAAGCGGCAATGTTTGCGAGTACTTCAGGATGAAACATTATTTTAATTCATTAGGAATTACCGAACACGATGTGATATTATATGAAATGGGCATCAAGGAAAAAGAACATGAAGTATATTTTCTGGAACAAATAAAAAACAATAAACTGCTTCCATTTTTCGAAAAACTATTTTCCTGGGGAAATAAACAAGGATTTAATAATATAGACCTCGATAATAAATATCCGGTGGAACAATCGGAACCATATTGTAAAGCCTCTCCTGTTAGTTCTTCTTCAAAAAAAACTTCTCTATAATAATTCTATTTCTGGAATGGAACATTAAAAAAGCAGATTTCTCTTTCATCAAATTTCCTTACTTATTGGAAAAACTATAACCAAAATATCAAAGAGTAATTTAATTACCTTTGGCGAAGTAAAATTTTTAATACCGTTTTGAAGTGCAATTTGAATTAACTGATGAGTTTTTAGAAAGGCTTAGAAAAGCTATTGATACGCAAGATGGGGCTGCTGTAACTGCACAGTTAGAAAACTTGCATTCGCCTGATATTGCAGATGTTTTTAACAAACTGGAAATAGAGGAAGCTAAATTTGTGTATAAACAATTGCACGAACAAGTGGCTACAGATGTATTGGTGGAGCTGGAGGATGATGTACGGGAAAAGTTTCTGGCTTCGCTTACTTCAAAAGAAATAGCTGAACAGTTTATTGACAATATGGATTCCGATGATGCTGCAGACGTGATTGCAGAATTGCCGGACAAGGTACAGGATGAAGTATTGAAGCATATTGAGGACAGTGAACAGGCCAGCGATATTGTCGAACTCTTGAATTATGATGAGCACACAGCAGGTGGTTTGATGGCTACTGAGCTCGTGCGTGTTCATATCAACAGTGATTCTCTTGAATGTGTTCGCGAAATACGCCGCCAAAGTGATAACGTAGGACATATCTATACTATATATGTAGTAGATGATAATGAAAGATTAGTTGGATTGTTGTCATTAAAAAAACTTGTTATTTCTCCTACACGTTCTAAAGTAGCAGATATATACGAACCTAAGATAATTTCTGTTAAAACAAATACTCCGGACGAAGAAGTTGCAGACATTATGGATAAGTACAATCTTGTGGTAGTGCCTGTGGTAGATGGTCTTGGAAGGTTGGTTGGGAGAATTACGATAGATGATATTGTAGATGTAAGACGGGAAGAAGAGACGGAAGATGTGCAGAAGATGGCCGCGATGGAGGCTTTGGATGAACCATATATGAGCACTCCGTTTTTAAGAATGATTAAAAAAAGAGCCGGATGGTTAGTGATAATCTTTATTGGTGAGACGCTAACTGCTACTGCAATGGTTTTCTTTCAGGACGATATCTCGAAATTAGTAACTCTTGCTTTATTTATTCCTTTGATTATTTCGAGTGGCGGGAATAGTGGATCACAAGCATCCACACTTATAATAAGAGCGTTGGCATTAGGAGAAATTACAATTAAAGATTGGTGGAAAATAGTTAGAAAAGAAATTTCAACAGGTCTGACAATCGGTCTTATACTTGGATTGATAGGTTTCATAAGAGTTGCATTATGGCAATACTTCACACCAATATATGGCGAACACTGGCTTTTGATAGCCCTTACAATTGGTTCAGCTTTAGTTGGAGTTGTAGGCTGGGGAACATTAATGGGATCGTTACTGCCTCTGTTCCTGAAAAGAATAGGCTTGGATCCTGCTGTTTCATCTGCTCCCCTTGTAGCAACTTTAGTTGATGTAACAGGTATAATAATATATTTTAGTGTCGCAATGCTCTTTTTGAAAGGGGTTTTATTATAATGAATATCCTTTTTATAGATTCCAACCACCACTTACTTCACGAAACACTTGAAAAGTCTGGGCATACCTGTGACCTGAATTACCAATGGACAATTGAAGAAATTAAAAACAATATTCATTTATATGATGGAATTGTAATAAGAAGTAAAATAAAAATCACCAAAGAAATTATTGATAAGGCTGTAAAGCTTAAATTCATTGCACGTGCGGGAGCAGGCATGGAAAATATAGATGTAGAATACGCTGAATCAAAAGGTATAAAATGTTTGCATGCGCCCGAAGGAAACCGGGATGCTGTTGCTGAACAAACTTTAGGAATGTTGCTTTCCCTTTTCAATAATTTATGCCGAGCCAACAAAGAAGTACGTACAGGAAAATGGATTCGTGAAGGAAACAGAGGAATAGAATTGATGGGTAAGACTGTAGGAATTATTGGATATGGAAATATGGGAAGTGCTTTTGCTGAACGATTGAAAGGGTTTGGAGTGAAAGTACTGGTTTACGATAAATACAAAAATGGATTCGGGAATGATTTTATTATTGAAACAACTCTTGAACATATTTTTGCAGAATCAGATGTGTTGAGTTTACATACTCCATTGACTGAAGAAACAGAATATTTAATTAACGATTCGTTTATTAGGAAATTCAAGAAGAACATTTACATAATAAATACTGCTCGCGGAAAATGCCTTAACACAGAAGATTTAGTGAAGAATATAAAATCAGGAAAAGTTTCCGGAGCTTGCCTTGATGTCTTGGAATATGAAATGGTTTCTTTTGAAATCCTTGATTCACGTAACCTTCCGGAAGCATTTCGATATTTAATTAAAAGCGATAATGTTATGCTTTCTCCTCATATTGCAGGCTGGACAAAAGAAAGCAATGAAAAGATAGCAAGAGTACTGGCAGAAAAAATAATCAATCTTAACAAATAATTAGTCTGGTTTCACAACAAGCTGTACAGTATATCTGCTTCTTACCTCCAGTAAAATCTTTTTACCAATAGTTAATTTGCCAATTGTTGATTGGTTGTAATAACGGATTGTAATCAATTCCAAATTGTCATTATATAATACACGATAATTTTTCTGTAATGTTTTAATTAATTCAGGAAGTTTGCGCTCATCATTATCAACGCTCACAGAGAAACTAATTGCTGAATTCTGCATTACATTTATCTTTACTTGTTTTTCTGCGAAAAGATTAAATATATCGCTGAAATTCTCCTCTACAATAAATGAAAAGTCCTTCGGGGAAATTGAAATTAATACCTGATTTACTTTAAAAATATATGAAGGAACAGCTAAGGGGGATTGGTTTTCATTTATCACAGTTCCGCTATCATCAGGGTTTATAAATGATTTAACATATAAAGGAATCTTTTTGTTTTGAAGAGGTTTAATAGTTTTCGGGTGGATTACAGAAACACCATAATACGCTAATTCAATAGCATCCTGATAAGAAATCTGTTCCAATTTTTGTGTTTCCTTAAAGTATTTAGGGTCTGCATTCAGTACTCCTGGAACATCTTTCCAGATAGTAACATTTTCCGCATTAGCAGTAAATGCAAGTATTGCAGCTGTATAATCACTTCCTTCTCTGCCAAGAGTTGTTGTGTAATTTTCAGAAGTGCCACCGATAAAACCTTGTGTAACAATTATAGAATTTGCAGAACCATTGAAGTAAGGCAAAAGGTTTTTATTCACCAAAGTCTGAGTCAATTCCCAATCCACTTTTCCTTCCCTATAAGTATTATCAGTTTGAATAAAGTCCCGAACATCACACCATTTGCTGCTTACACCTACTTCATTCAAATAAGCATTTACTATTTTAGTAGAAATAATTTCGCCCATGCACACAATTTTATCATACTCGAAATTATAATCCAATGTTGGTTCTTCCTCTATAGCCCAATCAAGTTCAACGAATGTGTTGTTGATTTCGTTATAAATTGAGTGACTTTTATTTGGAAAGAGTTGGTTAATTATATCAAAGTGATATGATTTGATATCTTCTAAAATAGCAAATGGTTTTTCTTTTTTGTAATAAACTGCATTTACCAATCGCTCCAAAGCATTAGTAATTTTGCCCATTGCAGACACAACCACTATTATATTTTCATCAGGATAACGTTTTAAAATACTCGCAACATTCTTAACTCCATCGGCATCTTTAACAGAGGCGCCGCCAAATTTGAAAACTTTCATACACTATAATTTATACGCTTCTATTTCCTTATCAGTAAGTTTACAATTAATCCATTCACCATCGAAATGAGAATTTAGCTTTTCATAAAACTTTATTGCGGGTTCATTCCATTCCAGCACTTGCCATTCCAACCGTTTTACTTTTGTTTCTTTGGCAATTTTGACGACTTCATCGAATAGCTTTTTCCCTATTCCACACTTCCTGAATTGCTCTGTAACAATTATATCTTCAAGGAAAATACACTTGCCTTTCCATGTTGAATATTTTATATAGTACAAAGAAATACCAATAATAATATTGTCCTTTTCAGCTACAAAAAACTTATAAATTGGATTAACACCAAAACCGTCTCGCTCCATTTCTTCAACAGTAACAGTTACTTCCTGAGGTGCTCTTTCATAAGCAGCTAATTCTTTTATCAAGTTTAATACTTGCGAAAGATCAGCTTTACCCCCTTTTCTTATTGTATAATCCATAAATAAAAAATATCAAGCAAAGGTATTTATTTCTTTGAAAATAGCCTCTGAATTTTAAAGTGTTCAACTTTAAAGATAATTGCGATATTTGCACCACGAAATTTTAAAAACAATGAGCAGAGTAAAAACATTAGGACAATTTATTATTGAGAAACAAGCTGATTTTCCTTTCTCTAAAGGGGAGTTATCAAGGCTTTTGCGTGATATTGGTATAGCATCGAAGATTGTAAATCGTGAGGTAACCAAAGCTGGTTTAGCTGATATATTGGGAGATGCGGGGGAAATAAATATTCAAGGTGAGAATGTAAAAAAGCTGGATGTATTTGCAAATGAACAATTCATTGCCGCTTTGAGCGCTGGCGGTGAATGTTGTGCAATAGCTTCAGAAGAAAATGAAGATATTATTCTTGTTGAAAACGAAATGTCCAAAAATGCCAAGTATATAGTAGCAATGGATCCATTGGATGGTTCTTCTAATATTGATGTTAACGTTTCTGTTGGCACTATTTTTTCAATCTATCGCCGGACATCACTTACCGGCCCAGGTGTTCCTGAAGATTTTTACCAACGGGGAACTGAACAAGTGGCAGCTGGTTACATTATTTATGGTTCCTCCTGTATGCTTGTATATAGTACAGGAAAAGGTGTTAATGGATTTACACTGGATCCTTCTATTGGTGAATTTTGTTTATCTCATCCAAATATGCAGATACCTAAAGTTGCTAAAACATATTCCATAAACGAAGGAAATTATGTTCATTTTCCGGAAGGTGTAAAAAAATATATTAAATATTGTCAGGAAGAAGACGATGCTACAAACCGTCCGTATTCATCGCGTTATATAGGTTCCGGTGTTGCTGATATTCATAGAAACCTGATTACCGGAGGGATTTATATCTACCCTACTACTTCAAAATCACCTAAAGGAAAATTACGTTTGTTATATGAATGTAATCCGCTGGCCTTTATTGTGGAGCAGGCTGGAGGAAAAGCAACTGACGGAACAAAAAGAATATTGGATTTGGAAATAAAGGAACTTCATCAGCGTACACCTTTATTTCTGGGGTCTTCGGATATGGTTGATTTAGCATGTGAGTATATGAAAAAGTATTCTACCTCGAAAGTATAACTGCTTCATCGAAGTTTTTAAACCCTCATTTGTTCAATCAAATGAGGGTTTATTTTTTGTACTTTTGACTTCCGTTTTGGATAAGTGACGAAAGAAGATATATTACGTAAGTATGGCGATTCATCTAACAACACTCTGCTAACAGAGGAATTGAAGGGAGATGCTACGCGTATTCAGTTAAAAGGAGTAATAGGTTCGGGTGCTTCATTTATTGCTGCTGCTGCGTTTCAGCATATTCACAAAACAAATTTACTTGTACTTGCAGATAAAGAAGAAGCGGCTTATTTCCTTAATGATTTAGAGAATATTATAGGAGAAGAAAATGTTTTATTTTTTCCTGCTTCGTATCGTATGCCCTACGAGTACGAAGACATAGACAATGCAAATATTTTACTTCGTGCTGAAGTATTAAATAAAATAAACACAGGTAAAAAACATATTTGCATAGTTACTTACCCCGAGGCGTTGACGGAAAAGGTTGTTACAAAATCTCATCTCTCTAAAAACACCTTATCCTTAAAACAGGGTGAAAAGATTTCGATAGATTTTATTATTGAAGTTTTATTAGAATATGGATTTGACCGAGTAGATTATGTGGTAGAACCCGGTCAGTTTTCTGTAAGAGGAGGAATTGTTGATATATTTTCTTTCTCGAATGACAATCCGTATCGGGTTGAATTTCTTGGGAATGAAGTGGATTCCATAAGAAGTTTTGATTCTATTTCGCAGTTATCAATTCAGAAGTTAACCTATTGTTCTATCTTTCCGAATGTACAGACAAAATTGTTGCAGGAAAGCAGACAGACTTTTTTAGAGTTTATTCCGGAGCGTTCTGTGTTATGGTTTAAACATTTTCAGCTGACGATTGACCGGATTGAAAAGGCTTTTACGCAGGCAGAAACGTCCTATAATAAGCTTGATTCGGTAATTGCACAACTGGAACCGGCAGAATTATATATTGATAAAGATCCATTCACTAAGCAGATTTTAGGATTTCCTGTTGTTGAGTTCGGCAATCATTTTTCTTTGTCGCCAACTAAAACTCTCAGTTATAATTTTTCGCCTCAGCCAAGTTTCAATAAAAATTTCAGTTATCTTAAGGATAACCTGAAAGGCAATACTCGTAATGGATCGGCGAATATTATTTTTTCGGATACTCCGAAACAGATTGAGCGGCTTTATAAAATATTTGAGGATATTTCGCCAACTAAGGAAGGAGAACAGGAATTGTTTACTCCTATACTTCTCTCTATTCATGAGGGGTTTATAGATAATGAATTAACTATTGCATGTTATACCGACCATCAAATATTTGACCGTTATCATCGCTTCAGATTAAAAAGCAGCTTCAATAAAAAGAATGAAGCACTTACTTTAAAAGAGCTGAAAGGCTTGAATCCTGGCGATTACATAACACATATTGATTACGGAGTTGGCAGATATGGAGGGTTGGAAACAATTATTGTTAATGGAAAGCAGCAGGAAACGATACGTTTAGTTTATAAGGATAATGATGTTGTAAATATCAGTATTCAATCGTTGCACCGGATTGCGAAATACTCCGGAAAGGAAGGTGCAGTGCCGAAGGTAAATAAAATAGGTTCGAATAACTGGGCTGTACTTAAACAGAAAACAAAGAAGAAAGTTAAGGAAATTGCCTACGATTTAATTCAATTGTATGCCAAACGAAAAGCCTTGAAAGGCTTTCAATTTAGCCCTGATACCTATTTACAGAATGAATTGGAAGCATCTTTTATTTATGAAGATACTCCCGACCAGATTAAATCAACTGCTGATGTAAAAAAAGATATGGAAAGTGAATGGCCTATGGACAGGCTAGTTTGCGGCGATGTAGGTTTCGGGAAAACAGAAGTAGCAATACGTGCAGCATTTAAAGCAGTGTGCGACAGCAAACAGGTTGCAGTGCTTGTGCCTACTACTATACTGGCATTGCAACATTATAAAACGTTTAAAGAAAGATTGAAGGATTTGCCTTGCACAGTTGATTATATCAACAGATATAAATCGGCGAAGCAGCAAAAGGAAACACTGAATAAAGTGGAGAAAGGAACTGTGGATATTTTAATTGGAACGCACGGCATTGTTGGGAAAGGAGTTAAGTTTAAAGATTTGGGGTTAATAATAATTGATGAAGAACAGAAGTTTGGTGTAGGTGTAAAAGACAAATTGAAAACCATTAAAACAAATGTAGATACGCTGACGCTGACTGCTACACCGATTCCGCGAACACTGCAATTTTCGATGATGGGCGCCCGAGATTTATCAGTGATAAATACTCCGCCGCCAAACCGATACCCTGTGCAGACAGAGCTTCACACGTTCAGTGAAGAAATAATAAGAGATGCTGTTTCATTTGAAGTTTCGCGTGGCGGACAAGTATTTTTTGTGCATAATCGTGTGCAGAATATTATGGAGATAGCAGGAATGATTTCGCGGCTATGCCCTGATGTGCGCGTGGCTATTGGTCATGGACAGCTGGAAGGGCATAAGCTGGAAAAAATAATGGTGGACTTTGTAGAAGGTGAATATGATGTACTGGTTGCTACCACTATCATTGAGTCGGGGTTGGATATTTCAAATGCAAATACTATTATTATAAACAATGCGCAGATGTTCGGTTTGAGTGACTTGCACCAGATGCGCGGCCGTGTGGGACGGTCGAATAAAAAAGCATTTTGTTATCTGCTTACTACGCCCGTTTCGTTATTAACCAATGAAGCTCGCAAAAGATTAAAAGCAATTGAAGAGTTTTCTGACCTTGGAAGCGGCTTCAACATTGCAATGCGCGACCTTGATATTCGCGGAGCAGGAAATTTACTTGGTGGAGAACAGAGCGGATTCATTAATGAAATAGGATTTGAAATGTATCAGAAGATACTGGATGAAGCGATAATGGAACTGCGTGATGAGATGAGTGCGGAAGGACATGAGATTGGAGACGAAGGACGACCGATGATGGCAGATTCATTCAATCAGCAACTTAATAATACCGGTGGTAAAAAATATATTTCCGATTGTACGATTGATACAGATATGGAAATTCTGATACCGGATGAGTATGTAAATAATATTACGGAGCGATTGAATTTGTATCGCGAGCTGGATGATTCGAAAACGGAACGAGAGCTTGCCGATTTCGAAACTCATCTTACCGACCGCTTTGGACCGGTGCCGCCGCAAGCCATTGAGTTGATACATACTATTCGTCTGCGATGGCTGGCGATGGAAATTGGTTTTGAAAAAGTGATTCTGAAGAATAACAGGATGTCAGGTTATTTTATTCCAAAGCAGGATTCGCCGTATTACCAAAGCGAAACGTTTACGAAGGTATTAAAGTTTGTTCAGCAAAATATGAGAACCTGCAAAATGAAAGAGAATAATGGAAAACTTACTCTTTCGTTTGATAATATAAAATCTGTGGATGATGCGATTAATGCTTTGAAACTTGTAATTTGTTAAGCGAGACTTTTTAATATAGTATCTTTACACCATGCAAAACGAATTTACAACATTCATCAACAAAGAAAAACTCTTTTCCTCTTCCGATAAAATACTGCTTACAGTAAGTGGCGGAGTAGATTCGGTGGTGATGTGCAATTTATTTCACAAGGCAGGAATTAAGTTTGGCATAGCACATTGCAATTTTCAATTACGCGGAAAAGAAAGTGATGATGATGAAAAGTTTGTAGAAAATCTGGCAAAAAAATATAAAGTTCCTTTTTATTGTGAACATTTTTTTACGAAGGAATATTCTGAAAAAACGGGAGTTTCCATACAAATGGCAGCGCGCGAATTGCGTTATGACTGGTTTGAAGAAATAAGCAAAACCGAAAAATATAATTACATCTCTACTGCTCATCATAAAGACGATTCGATAGAAACATTTTTTATAAATTTAACAAGAGGAACCGGTATTGCAGGTTTGCACGGCATTTTGGCAAAGCATGGAAATATAATCCGGCCATTATTATTCGCCACTAAAAACAAAATAAGAGAGTTTGCCACTAAAGAAAAAATAAAATTTCGGGAAGACAGCAGCAATGCTTCCGATAAATATATGCGTAATAAAATCAGGCATTCCATAGTTCCTGTGCTGCGCGAATTAAATCCTAAAATAGAAACAACAATCAGTTCGACAATTAAAAGATTGCAGGATGTAGAAGCGATTTATAAAAAGGAAATCGAAAAACAACGGCTCGATATTGTATTCAATTCAGATGACATTTCTATGATTTCAATTGAGAAATTAAAAAAACTAAATCCTATATCTTCCTATTTATACGAGTTTTTAAATCCATTTAATTTTAATGAAAGTCAGGTAGAAGAAATCAGGAAGTGTCTGGATGGCGAATCAGGAAAAGAATTTTTTTCCAGAACACATCAATTAATCAAGGATAGAACTCATTTAATTATTGGCGAGATTGAATTATATAAGTTTTTGCCTCACTTTAAGCCGCCAACAAATGGTAAATTGCAAACGCTGATTCATAAAGAAACCAGTATGATAATGAAGGATAAGTTGCATTTGAATTTTAATTTACAGAAACCGTTTACCGAAATTCCAAAATCTCCAAACAGTGCAACTTTAGATTTTGATAAGCTTGTTTTCCCTCTCGAAATACGGAAATGGCAGCAAGGTGATACATTTTATCCGTTTGGAATGAAAGGCAAAAAGAAATTATCCGATTTTTTTATTGACAATAAAGTTCCTTTGAACAGGAAAGAAGATACATGGCTGCTCACTTCCGAAGGGAAAATTGTTTGGGTAATAGGGATGAGGATTGACGACAGATTTAAAGTAACTGACGAAACAAAGAAAATATATTTTGCGGAATTGATTAAGTAATCTACCTTTGAAGAAATTATGGAAGACAAGATTCTTTTTGAAGAAAAACAATACATCGGATATAACAAATGGGCAATCATCTGGCGCACTGTATTAGCCTTGTTTTGTTTTATACTTTATTACTGGAGCGAAAATCCAAAACCTGTGCAGGTAGCCAATGCCATTGAATTACCGCCTTCGCCGGTGGGTCAGGATTCAGGACAGTTATTCTTTTTGATGGGCATCGTGTTGATGGTGCTTTCGGTTATTCTTATTTTCGTATTGCATCTTCATACCAAAATAATAAATAATAATTTAATCATTGATGGCCCCTGGACTTCACGGAAAGTAAAAATTGATTTGAATAATATTGTGGATGCCAAAAAAGTAAAATACAGCAGGTATCTCTTGAATCGTCCGGTTTATAATTTGCATTTCAAAAATAAAATAAGGTTTTTCACTCAGGGAAATTATGCAGTGGAAATAACTGATAAAGACGGACTGAAATACAGGATAGGGACTCAAAGAGCAGATGAATTAACCGGTTTGATAAGTCAATTGATTTCGAAAAAGGTGTAAGCATCCTTTGGTGAAATAAATTTATAATGTTAATAAATGTAAAATAGCTCCTTCGAATAGGAGCTATTTTTTTATCTTTACCAATATTGAACGGCACATTGCAGTAAAAAGAAATATTCAGGAATAAAATTATGAAGCATTTATTAAGATTAACATTTTTCACCATCATATATATTGTATTTGCAAATGCAATAAATGCACAAATCCTGAATCCTGTAAAATGGGATTACAGCACAAAAAAAATATCGGAATGTGAAATAGAATTAATTTTCAAGGCAAAGCTTGATGATGGCTGGCATGTTTATGGCCAAAAGGCTTATGACGATGGACCTGTACCTACTTCTATTCATTTCGCCAAATCATCCAATTATGAACTTATAGGCAAACCTGTTGAAAGTAAACTTATAAAAAAGTTCGAGCCGGTGTTTGGTACAGAGCTCGAATTCTTTGACAAAGAGGCTATCTTCAAACAAAAAGTAAGGATAAAATCGGATAAGACTTTTGAAATAAAAGATACGCTCGAATATATGACATGTAATAATGTACAATGTCTGGCGCCTACTACACTTTATTATACCTTTAAAATAGATGGTTCGGCCACCTGTGTTACTTCGTCATTAAATAATAATCCATCGAAAACGGAAACAGCCAGAGATTGTAATATCGATTCAAATAAAGTTTTCGAAATATTAAAATCAAGACAGGCAGCATCAACACCCGAAATTAAATCACCTGCTGATACTTCTTCAAAAGCCTCTGTAATCGCACCAGCCAAGTCGGATAACCCGGGAAATAATAATCCGGAGTCAACCGAAGATAAAAGATGGTGGTATATATTCCTGCTCGGATTTATCGCTGGATTTTCCGCATTGCTTACCCCATGCGTATTTCCAATGATACCGATGACCGTTATTTTTTTCACCAAACAAAGTAAAACCCGAAGCAAAGGAATAAAAAATGCTTCTATTTATTCATTATCCATCATCGGAATTTATACTACTCTTGGAGTTTTATTTACATTGATATTTGGCGTAGATGCCCTGCATTCAATGTCGACAAATGTCTGGTTCAATTTGTTTTTTTTTCTGATGCTGGTAGTTTTTGCAGTATCATTTTTGGGTGCATTTGAAATAGTTCTTCCTTCACGGTTTATAAATAAAATGGATGCCAGAAGCGATAAAGGCGGACTGGCAGGGATTTTTTTTATGGCATTCACACTTGCGCTGGTTTCCTTTTCATGCACGAGCGCTTTCATCGGTCCGCTGCTGTTTAGTGCAGGTGCCACCGGAAATATTGCAGGTCCGTTTTGGGGAATGTTCGGATTTTCAACAGCACTTGCTTTACCCTTCGGATTGTTTGCCGCATTTCCCGGATGGCTCAATTCGATACCAAAATCAGGCGGATGGTTAAATTCTGTAAAAGTATGTCTGGGATTTATCGAGTTGGCACTTGCATTCAAATTTGCATCAAATGCTGATTTGGTAGTGCAGGCAAACATACTTACACGCGAAGTATTTATTGCTATCTGGATTGTTATTTCTGCATTGATGGGAATTTATTTGTTGGGAGGTTTCAGAATGGCACACGATAGCGAGGTAAAACATCTTTCCGTAACAAGATTATTTTTTGCAATGGTTACTTTATCATTCACTGTTTATTTGATTCCAGGTATGTGGGGCGCGCCGTTGAAAATCATCAGCGGATTTCCTCCTCCTGATTTTTATGCCGAATCTCCAAATGGATTGTTAAGTAATTCTTCTGGCAATGCTAAAGTTACTGCTTCCGCAGGAAATGAAAATAAATCAACAAACAGGAAATTACATTGCCCGAATAATCTTCCTTGTTTCCATGATTACAATGAAGCATTGGCTTACGCCAGGAAAGCGGGCAAACCATTAATGCTGGACTTCACAGGATGGGCTTGTGTTAACTGCCGCAAAATGGAATCGCAGGTATGGACAGACCCTGAAGTTGACAAACGATTAAGAAATGATGTAGTGGTAGTTTCATTATACGTGGATGACGGAATAGCATTGCCTAAAGAAGAACAGACCGTAAAAAAGCTGGGCAACTCTGATTTCAGTATCAATACAATTGGTAATAAATGGGCGTTTATGCAGGCTGACAGATACAAAACAAACTCGCAGCCGCAATACATTTTAATTGATAATAATGAACAGATGCTTACTAAAACAACTGCTCACTATGACCCGGACATCAAGAAATATATCGACTGGCTTGATGAAGGAATCAATGAATACAAAAAGAAAAAATAATCACCCGATATTATTTAAGGAAAACGTTTACTGAATGAATAAAATAATCTATGTCACAGCAATAATAGTATTTGGTATTAATGTTCTTACTGTTGCACAAACAAAGGAAAAGCAGGCTTTCAAATTTAATATAGTTAAAAATGATACCATGTTTTTTAAAGATCTTTCGCCTTTAATGGAATTGGTTGCTGCTGATAAAAGCATGGAAATTATTTCCTACGACATGGTTTTTTATGTGTACGAAGACACCTATAAATTTTCAATGAATGGCAGCAAATTAGCCGAGAGCCTTGTTACCAGAATTAAAGATATAAAACCTCAGCCCAGAAAAATGGTTGTTGATAATATTGTAGCATATAAAGAAAGCGACGGAAAAGAAAAACCTTATAAGGGATTTACTTTATATTTGAAATAGGCAAAATCCGTAATCTCGAAAACAAAAGGTTTATGTTGACTTGATATTCGTACATTCGTAAAAAATTGTTTTCACAAATGAAAAAATCATTGATAGAAGAAAATTTAAAAGAGGCCCAGGAAGTACTTCAAAAATTTATTGGAGACAAAAAAAATATTGTTGCAATTGAAAAAGCAGGAAAGGTTTTAGTAGCAGCTTTCAAAAAAGGAAATAAAGTATTGTCCTGCGGAAACGGTGGTTCTATGTGCGATGCTATGCACTTTGCAGAAGAACTTAGCGGTCGTTTTCGTGAAAACAGAAAAGCATTGCCTGCTATTTCCATCTCCGATGCTTCTCATATTACTTGTGTTGGAAATGATTATGGCTTTGATAAAATATTTTCGAGATACGTGGAAGCACTCGGAAAAAAAGGTGATGTACTGCTGGCAATAAGTACAAGTGGAAATTCGGCAAACGTAATAAATGCTATAAACGCTGCAAAGGAAAAAGGAATAACCGTAATCGCTTTGACCGGAAAAGACGGCGGCAAGATTGCCAGACTTTGCGATATAGAAATAAGAGCACCTCATACCAAATACGCTGACAGAGCGCAGGAGATACATATTAAAGTAATTCATTCTCTTATTCATTTCGTAGAAATAAATCTTAAAACATAAATAAAATGTTAGTAAAAACTTACGGGAGCGCTGTATATGGAATAAACGCAACTACCGTAACTGTTGAAACTAACATTAATCCTGGTGTTAACTTCTTTCTCGTTGGCTTGCCCGACAGTGCTGTAAAAGAAAGTGAAAAGCGCATTGACGCCGCATTACGAAACAATCATTACAAGATGCCAGGCAAAAGTATTGTAATAAATATGGCACCTGCGGATATACGGAAAGAAGGTTCTTCCTATGATTTGACTATTGCTGTGGGAATACTTGCCGCATCCGAACAAATAAAATCGGACAAGGTTGGTGAATATATTATTATGGGTGAATTATCACTCGATGGAGGATTGCAGCCAATAAAAGGGGTTTTGCCAATTGCAATACAGGCACGTGAAGAAAAGTTTAAAGGAATTATTCTTCCAAAACAAAATGCAAAAGAGGCAGCAATTGTAAGTGGATTGGAAGTGTATGGAGCAGAAAACATTAAAGAAGTAATTGATTTTTTCAATGGAGATGGACAATTGGAACAGACAATAGTAAATACCAGAGAAGAATTCTTTTCGAAAATAGATGATGTAGAGTTTGACTTTTCTGATGTGAAGGGTCAGGAAAATATTAAGCGTGCTTTGGAGATTGCAGCAGCAGGCGGACACAATGTAATATTGATTGGTCCTCCGGGAGCAGGGAAAACAATGCTTGCAAAAAGGCTTCCTACTATTTTACCTCCTATGAATTTACATGAAGCACTGGAAACAACCAAGATTCACAGTGTGGCAGGCAAGATGGGTAAAAATGTTGGGCTGGTTTCTACCCGTCCTTTTCGTTCTCCCCACCACACAATTTCTGATGTAGCATTGGTTGGAGGCGGCGGTGTTCCTCAGCCGGGGGAAATATCACTGGCTCATAATGGAGTGCTTTTTTTGGATGAGTTGCCGGAGTTTAAAAGAACTGTTCTGGAGGTAATGCGTCAGCCTTTGGAGGATAGAGTAGTTACTATTTCCAGAGCAAAGTTTTCTGTAGAGTATCCGGCAAGTTTTATGTTGGTTGCATCCATGAATCCCTGCCCTTGCGGTTTTTATAATCATCCGGAGAAAGATTGTGTATGTGCACCGGGAATTGTGCAGAAATATTTGAACAAAATTTCCGGTCCTTTGTTAGATAGAATAGATATTCATGTGGAAGTAACTCCGGTTTCTTATAATGAATTATCGGCAGAACGGATTTCAGAAAAAAGTGTTACTGTGCGTGAAAGAGTTATTAAAGCAAGAGATATACAGGAAAAAAGATATGCTGCTAAAGAAGGTGTTCACTGTAATGCACAAATTAATTCGAAACAATTACGGGAGTTTTGTAAGATAGATGAAGCAGGAAATCAATTATTAAAAACTGCAATGGAAAGACTAGGATTATCTGCAAGAGCGTATGACAGAATATTAAAAGTAGCGCGTACAATTGCAGATTTGGAAAGCAGTGAAAATATTCTAACAAATCATTTGGCGGAAGCCATACAATATAGAAGCCTTGACCGGGATGGATGGGCTGGATAAAAAGAGGAACGCTGTTACATTTATCAATAATTTTGTAATTGGAATTAAATTGTAAGGTAAGACTATGAAACAATAATTAACGCTAAATAATAAACCAATGAAAAATTTATTAATTTTAATTATTCCATTAAGCATGATGGCTTGCAGTGGAAACAGTCAGAACAATAAACAAATAAATAAAATGAGTACAGAAAATAAAGTAGTGAAATCAGAAGATGAATGGAAAAAAGTATTGAGCCCAGAACAATATAATGTGCTGCGTGAAAAGGGAACAGAGCGACCATTTAGCGGAAAGTATTATTTGGAAACAAAAAAAGGAATATATGTTTGTGCTGCATGCGGTGCCGAATTATTTCGTTCAGATAAAAAGTTTGATGCAGGATGCGGCTGGCCAAGCTTTTCGGATGTTATGGATTCTTCTAAAGTAGTATATACAAAGGATAAATCGCTTGGAATGATCAGGACAGAAATTACGTGCGCAAGATGCGGCGGGCATTTGGGGCACGTGTTTGATGATGGTCCTGCGCCAACAGGATTGAGATACTGCATTAATTCTGTTTCTATAGAACTGAAACCGGAAGGGAATACGGAGAAAAAATAAAGTAATTTCGATTGCATAATAAAACATCCTTGTAAGAAATTAAAAAACTTACAAGGATGTTTTATTATGTATATCTCATGATTTTATAAGTGATGTAACCAACCATCTCGTGAATAAAACCCGTCCAGTCGTTGATTACAGAAATATTGGGAACAAATATATTATCGAATTCGAATTTACGGGGACCTGCATATCTGTCTGTGCTGTATGAGTCAGTAATGATGCCGACTTTATTAAAACAGCCTAATCCACGGCGCATGTGAAAGGCAGATGTTATTAATAAAAATGGTCCTTGTATTTTCTCTTTTTCAATAAGTTGTTTTGTAAACACAGCATTTTCCCTCGTGTTGTTTGATTCGGATTCGATGTATAAATCCTGCTCGGGGATACCCATTTTAATAATATATGGTTTCATTAATAAAGCTTCTTTCATTTCGGGATGAAGAACACGACCGGAACCACTTGTAAAAATAATCTTCTTGATAACTCCTCGATTGTATAAATCAATAGCCTGGATTAATCTGTCGACGCCTCTGAAGAATTGAACACGATTTAATTTTTCATCATTCTGACTCATACCGCCAAGAACAATTCCGGCGTTATAAGTTTTTAATTGAGAATAAGGAGTGGCAGGTATCTCCCACAAACGGGCTGATTCATCAAAAATAAAAGGATTTGTAAAAAGCAACGTGAGCCCTAATGCCCAACGTAAACATTTTCTCTTCCTTGTTTCAATCTTTGAGAAAACAGCAAATAATAAAAGTATAATAATCCAAACTAATGGAGTGATAATAAACACAAGTAATTTCGAGAGAATAAAAAACATATAGCTTTATTTAAAATCAAATGTATAAAAATTTAATAAGTATCGTTATCTTTAAAAAATGTTTTTAAATCATTTATCCAAATCTGCATATATAATATGCTAAAGAAAATAATCAAAGTATTTATTGAAGTATTGTTTTTGATATTCATTATATGTTTATTGATTGGACATAGAATGGTGATATATGGCGTATCTCAAGGGATTGGCCAGATGACAATAGTATGGAAAGCCCAGCCGATTGAGGTTGTTATGAAGGACGGCTCGTTTCCGGATTCATTGAAAAGAAAATTAATCACTATAAAAGAAATTAAAAATTATGCTGTTGATAGTTTAGGAATAAAAGCAAGTGACAATTATTCGACTGTATATAATCAACAGAATAAATCAATACTGTTAACTGTTACTGCATGCGAACCTTATAAACTAAAGGCGAAAGAATGGTGGTTTCCGTTTTTAGGAGCTGTATCTTATATAGGATATTTTAATAAAAAGGAAGCTAAGAAAGAAGTTTTGTTATTGAAAGGAAAAGGTTTTGACGTTGATGTTTACAGCCCTTCCGGGTGGTCGACGCTTGGCTGGTTTAAAGATCCGATACAATCGAATATGCTGAAACAAAGTGATGGAAGCCTTGCCAACTTAATAATACATGAGTTGACACATGGAACTTTGTATGTGAAAAATGATGTTACGTTTAATGAAAACCTTGCGAATTTTATCGGTGATAAGGGTGCCGAGCAGTTTCTGATTTATAAACACGGAAAAGAATCGAAGGAATATAAAAAGTATGAAGAGGGAAAGGCGGATGAAAGTTGTTATAAAAAGTATATGCTAAAGAGTGTTGACAGACTGGATAGTCTTTATTCTTCTTTGTCAGCAAGAGATTCGGAGGAGATAAAGAAGATGAAGAAGAAGAAATTGATTAGTGAAATAGTTGTGGGAGTATACAGATTACCTTTATTTAAGAGGAAGAATTATTTTAATTATTCGTTGCAGGCATTTGCTGAGGGGAATGCTTTCTTTATGAGTTTCTCTCGCTATGATTCGAAATATGAGGTGTTCGAGAAGGAATATGAAGGGCAATTTTATTCGAATTTGAAAGCATATCTGGAGGCAATGAAGCAGAAGTATCCATCCTTATAATTATCCTTTATTTTATCACTTCGCCTTTTTAATATAAAGAGGAATCACCAGTTTAAAACTAATATTTCTGCCCATATTATAAATTCCATAATGCCCGCTTGCATCAGGTATTGTATATCCTGAAGGCGTTTGCGAAGTAAAATATTTGAGCCTGCTCATATTTGATTGATACGCCACATCGCAAAGATTTGTACCGAGAATACTGATGGTGAATAATGTATTTCCTTTTTTATTAATAATGTCTGTCCCGATACCGGCATCCAACAGTGTATATCCAGGAGTTTTCGTTTCGGTACCATAGGCAAAGAAGGCACGGTATTGTGCAGCGAAATATTGAACTCCCACTTTCACATATATATTGGCAAAACATGCTTTCTTTTTCTTGATATTCGCCCGTAATTCCGAATTGGTATGGAAAGGCGGAATAAAAGGCAGATATTTTGTGCTGTCATTTATTGTCGCTCCGTTTCCACCTTTATTAATTGCATATATTACTGATAAAGAATTCTCGAAATGCAGCCAGTCCAAAGGATGAGGATGAATATCAAAACTAAATTCGCCGCCATATAATTGTGCGGTAGTCTGCCTGAATTTATAAACAGGAAAGGTATTTCCATTTTGATGAAACAGCGAATCGCCTCCTTTCACACTTGCCAGCTTTTCATCATAAATATAATTGGTGATATTATTTTCGAAAGCTTCCACACTTCCAGAAATATGTTTGGTTTCAAAGAAAACACCAATATCTTCCTGCAAACTAAACTCAGGCTTGAAGTCGGCATCTCCCAATTGTTCAAGCCCTGTGCCCGGATGCACTCCCTTAGCTGCAATCTCAAAAACATTTGGTGCTCTGTAACCTCTTGCCACATTCGCTTTCAGAGAAATATTATCATTAAAATTATAGGTAGCACCTATGCTTCCACTGAAACCTGTAAATGTATGTTTGTAATAATTAAATTGTTTTGTAACAGAAGTATCGGCAGGATTGTAGGCGGTTGACATATCAAATCCGGTAGAAGGATTCGGCTTGGTAAACATCGAATCATTCTGAAAGAAACGCAAATCATATCGCGCACCTGCTGCCACATCCAGCTTTCCGAAGGTTCTTTTTAAATGAACAAACGGACCAATATCAAAGGAATGATAACTCGGCACAACAAATTCAGTTCCTTTTGAAGCATCATTATTCTGATACATACCATTTACTCCAAGCGTAGATTCCACGCCTTTTATCTCGGGCAAATAATATTTAACATCATAAGAGTAAACCTGCAATTGCAAATAAAGTCCGGCTAAATCAGGATAAAGCGGATGACTGTACTCGCGACGGATGCTTTCCTGATAGCCAAGATTCAATGTGAGTTTGCTTCTGCCAATAATAAAGTTATTTGCAGAATATACTCTGTAATGCTGAACATGCTGATGCAAGATAGCTATTGAATAGGAATTCAGCTCACTGTTACTTACAATGGGACGTGTTAAATCCGCTTCACTTACTTGTTTCGTAAATTGTCTGCTTGCCGAATCGCGGCTGCCATCAGGTATTTCCTGAAGATTATCATACAAACTGAAATTAAGATGGGAATAACCCCACGACCTTTGCAAGCCTATATAGGAGTTAATATCATTCTCATTATATTTAGTGCCAAATACTCTACCGTCATATTTATTTTGATAATCGGCAGCTTGTTTGTGCGAACCTCTCAAACCCCAGATGAACCCTTTTTCGTTGCCATCAAGCGCAAGGGAGCCGGCATTTTGTTTATTGTTGGTTTGATAATTTGTAAGAATACTCCCCTTGATAATTCCATCAGGCATGGGATTGGCAGGCAATAAATTTACAACACCGGCAAGTGCATCCGAGCCATACATCAAACTTGCAGGACCTTTTAATACTTCAATATGATCAATTAAAAACTGGTCAACTTCAATGCCATGTTCTTCGCCCCACTGCTGTCCTTCCTGCCTTATTCCATCATACATAGTAAGTACACGATTGCTGCCAAGCCCACGAATATAAGGCTTTGAAACATTTGGACCGGTTGACAACGTACTTACACCGGGTACTTTATTCAGGGTTTCAATGGCATTTGTAGAAGCATTTTGTGTGAGAAATTCCTGACCGATAGAAATCATAGGTACCGGATTTCTCTTTATTTCTGTGGCTTTTGAAGTACCTGTTACCACTATTTCATTCATCTCTTTCACAGAAGTTTCCAAAGCAAAATCCTTAGTAGTAGTTGTTGCCATATCCACAGTTACAATAATTTCCTTGTAACCGATAAAACTTATTTGAATAAGAATTTTAGCAGTTGGCAGATTGTCTATAATATAAGTGCCGTCAATAGTAGTAACAGCACCTGTTTTTAAATCGGGCACATAAAGTGTAACTCCCGGAAGAGCTTCACCTGTCGCTTTATCAGTAACTTTTCCTGAAAGGGAAGTTTTGCCTGTTCCGGGATTTATTGCCGAAATAGAAGAGGTAACTGATAAAATAATTAATAATAATATAAAATGTTTCATATTGAATCTCGCTGTTTGTTTTTATCCAAATGGTAAAAACCAGGAAGTGTTCAGCCTGTTTTAATTAAATGTTGTAAAAGAATTGTAGTAAGTCTTTAAACTACAGGAGGAGCCCTTGCAGGCAGGTTATTAAAAGCATTTTGAACTGCAATACTTTCAATAAAAGGTTCAAAGGAAAAATTTTGAACAGAAAGAATAAATTTATTTTGCGTAAGAAAGTTTGCATTTGAATTGGTAGAAGTGTAATCACAAATTGAACAATTGTGTTCCAGTGGATGCAAATGTTTGTTTGAAGAAAAGCAATGTAAATCACTGATGTGATTAAAAGAGTGAACTTCCTTTTCCACTAACGGAAAAACGAACAGAAATAATAGGAATATAGAAAAATATTTTTTTACCTGTTGATTCATTATGATGCAAAAGTAATACTTTTTATCGAGAGAATAAATTAATGTGATGAGCGGTAATTACAAACAAGGAAGAAATTGAGTAAGCAATTTATTCCCCTCTTTGAGAGGGGTTAGGGGTGTGTAATTAAGTTATCACTTTACGACCCAAGCCCTGCCGCACGCTCACAAAAGCAAGGAAATTCTATTTCCGAGCCTATTTCCTGAATTTTCTCATTTTGTAAGTAGCTGATAATTAAAAAACTTATCCAGAGATTAGAATCTAAAATAATGCGTTCGGCTTTATTTGCCATAACGCTTCGCCCGTACTACCTCTACTTCTTTTGTAATTTCCTCTAAAGTAGGTGCAGAAGCTGTGTTTTTTCTTAATTTACGAAGTGCTTTTTTAAAAGGTTCGTCGGAATCTTTCTCAATTGTTATAAGCTTTAACTCTGCAAGGTCTTGCAAAAGTTTTGTTGCTTTTGGGTTTATATCCCTATTCTAAGTGTAGTCATCTCTTTGTATTTTATGGTACAAAGATACGCTATTTCCCTTTCCTATTCTTTATTAAAAAAGCCCCTTGCATTTCTGCAAAGAGCTTTTTTTGTTCCGATACCCAATAGCTACGAATTTACGAATCTGTAAATATCGCGATTCGTAATTTCGTTTTATTAGTTATCCGTATCTACTCCACCACCACTTTTTTATTCACCACCTTCTCGTTCACTGAGCCTGCCGAAGTGGTTATCTGTACAAAATAAACACCGCTTTGCATTTCTCCTTTTTCCAATATTAAACTCTTACCCGAAAACAATACTGTTTTTATTTCCTTGCCTACTACATCCATTATTTTTATGGTTGTGTTTTTTTGTGTTTCGTTAAAGGAAATTGTTGTTTGGGAGGTGAAAGGGTTAGGTGAAATTGTAATATCTGTTTCCTTTTCTAAGTGTGGAATATTTAAAGTTGTATTATTTTGAACATTAAGTGTAAAGCCCATTGTTCTTACAATGTTGCCTAAAGAATCTTTTCCTATCAAATGACAATACTCACAGGAATCGCCGGAGGCGGTATATATTTTCATACATACATTATAAAGGCTATCTCTTGTATATATATGAGTAGGGTTTGTAAGTATAGATGTTGTACCATCACCAAAATTCCAATGATATGAAGTTGCTAAAAATGATGTAACACTATCTACAGTTAATGTGAAATTATTTTGAGTACTATCATAAGCGGTTGTATAGTGTGCAAAACAATTTTCTTTTATTTTTGCAATAAATATATCACCACTTCCTGCCTTGGTTAAAGTAGCACTGCCAAAGGTAATGGATGAACTTTCGAAAGAGCCGGTAACATAAATATTCCCACTTCCATCCACAGCGATGCCATTGCCATTATCATTTGAACTTCCTCCTGAAGATTTTGCCCAAATCGCATTGCCGCTTGCATCGTATTTCACAATAAACACATCTTCACCTCCTGCATTGGTTAAAGTATAAGTTCCAAAGGTAATGGATGAACTTTGGAAATTGCCGGTAACATAAGAATTACCGCTTCCATCCACAGTGATGCTGCCCTGATTCACAGAAATTGTTCCTGTACTTTTTGCCCAAACCATTGCTCCGCTTGCATCGTATTTCACAATAAACATATCATTAGTTCCTGTACCGGTTAAAGTGGTGCTTCCAAAGGTAATGGATGGACTAGCAAAATAGCCGGTAACATAACTATTCCCGCTTGCATCCACAGCGATGCCGGTGCTAGCTTCACGCCAACTTCCTCCTGCACTTTTTGCCCAAACCACAGCTCCGCTTGTATCATATTTAACAATAAACATATCATAATCTCCTGCATTGGTTAAAGTAGTGCTTCCAAAGGTAATGGATGGGCTATTGAAAATGCCTGTAACATAACTATTCCCGATTCCATCCAAAGCGATGCCAGATCCCCCATCATTCACAGTTCCTCCTGCACTTTTTGCCCAAACTACATTGCCGCTTGCATCGTATTTCACAATATACATATCATCCCATCCTGCACCTGCATTAGTTAAAGTAGTGCTTCCAAAGGTAATGGATGAACTAAAGAAATTGCCTGTAACATACGTATTCCCGTTTCCATCTACTGCAATGCCGTTGCCAGAATCATCCCCATTTCCCACTGCACTTTTTGCCCAAACCACATTGCCGCTTGCATCGTATTTCACGACAAACATATCAGAGCCTCCTGCATTGGTTAAAGTATCTGTTCCAAAGGTAATGGATGAACTTTGGAAATGGCCGGTAACATAACTATTTCCGTTTCCATCAACAGCGATGCTGATGCCGAAACCTCCTGCACTTTTTGCCCAAACCACATTGCCGCTTGCATCGTATTTCACTACAAACAACATATCAGAGCCTCCTGCATTGGTCAAAGTATCAGTTCCAAAGATAATGGATGAATATTGGAAATGGCCGGTAACATAACTATTTCCGTTTCCATCAACCGCGATGCTGTTACCAACATCAGTAGAACCACTGACTCCTCCTGCTCTTTTTGCCCATTGCCAGTTAGGTGCTTGCGCATTTGCACTCCAACTTATTAAAGCGAATGCGATTATTACTGTAATTACTTTTTTCATCTTTTGCCTATTTACTTTTTTTCACTTTTTCTCTTCATTATTCTATCGTTATCGATTTTATTTCATATTCATCAGAATTGGCAGCCTTGAAATAATTAACTATATGATGAGCAAAAATATAATAATCAAAACCCGTTTTGCCCATCATCCTAAAAGAATCTTCCTTAAAATTATCCGAGTGAAACAACTCTTTGGGTTTCTTTCCTTTTGCGGAAGCATCAATTAATTTATAGCTCCTTTCGGTTTTTGTGCGATAGTTATAAATATTATTTTCACTTACTACAACGTATTTTCCATCTCCGCTGACGTTTTCATATTTTATTGCAGGAGCATTATCATTGTTTATTTCATCACCAACAGTTTTAGCATAATTTTCTTCAATAGTAAAGTTAGAGTTTACCACATTTAGTTTACTATCTATTTCATAATACGAATATCCAAAAATAATATCAAAATAAGGAGGTGCCATAATTTCTCCTGTGCTCCCTTTTCCACCACCCATAGGATTATGATATTGAGCTTCGTTTATAGCAGTTATAAAATAATTGCCATTTGCCAATTTCCCAACATTTACTATTTTACAAGTACGATATTTAAAACTTACATGTTTAGGTTCAGGAACATTATAATCAGGAAAGTTAATTTTATTTGAGTTAACAACTTTGCCATCTTTGTCCATCATAATTAGACCTAAAGCATAATTTTCAATTTTTTTATTTTCAGAATAATCATGACAATTTGAAGAGTTAAATTGCCCGACAAGCAAGGAGTTTTTTGTTTGTTTATCATAGTAGGAGTCTCTAACAGGCTTATTAGAAATCGAACCAGTCTCTGACATTCTATTCTGTAATCTACTCTGTATTGCAGCAGCAGGAAAAGGGAAATCCAAAACAACTGATTCTTGAAAACGAAGGGCATCCTTTTCATTCGGGTAAACAACAGGAACAGTATATTGTATCGTTCCTGTTTTTTTATCCACTTTAGCCAGATATTCGTTCATACCGCCTTTTTCGTCTGCACTAAAATCAATAACAATATTATCATTGTCAACAAACTGTTTCCATTTCACAATATTTTTATATTTAGAAAATGAAGCACTCCACATCTTTTTGAAAAAAGGTCCGTTTTCCGCCTGCGTAGATTGCAGCATGGTAAGAGTTCTTTCTTTCGAATCAAAATTATAATCTATATTGCTTGAATCTGTATTAATGCCACTAATCATTACTTCATTGGCTCCCTTTGGTACAGTCTTTTTGTCTTCATAAAATGATTTTTCCTGCAAATCCCTGGTTAGTTCTAAATAATAAGTATTCGATTTTCCTTTTATCCAGATAAAAATCAAATTGCCATAAAATTCATTACCTATATTGAACTTACCACTTTCGACAGGCAATAATTTTTGATATTCTTTTAATACAGTAAGATTTTCGTCATACAATGTAACTTTTAATGTTGCTTTTTTTCCTTCAAGTTCACAATTTGCAACTATTAATTTGTCTTGGTCTTGTATCACAAAGCTATTTTCTGCTTTCCCTTTAATAGTTTGTGCATTGCTTAATGCAGTTATTAAAACTGCTGTAATAAGTAACATTGTTTTCTTCATACTCTTTCTTTTTTTTAATTGTTTGTAAATCTATACTTAATTCTCATTCTAAAATTTCATTTATCCAAAAAAGTCCCGTTTCAGCTTTCGCCAAAACGGAACTTAATTTTCCATCAACTTTTCATTTTCAAATTTTCAAATCGTCAAATTTTCAAATTCAAAAACCTAATTAATCTTCTTCCCTCCAAATGGCTGAGAAGGTGGTCCGCCGCCGGCAGTGTTGTGCGCCGTTACTT
>CAIQBY010000248.1 GCA_903870175.1 uncultured Bacteroidota bacterium | reverse complement strand
TTACAGGAGTTATTATTTATTTTTATTTGAATATAACCGATAATTATGACTTACTTGCAATGAATAAAATTTACAAATCAATTTAATTAATACTAATTCAAAATAATATGTCAGGAAAATCAGGTACTAATCTCGATAAAAATCCATTCGCTGAAGCGATGAATAGCAGTATTGCTAATGCAGCAGAAATTTCAGAAAAAGTATTGACTGCCTTGCAAAGTCAACAGCTTACGGATTCGCGCATTGCCGATTTGGTAACGTATTACGACCCGATAAATCAGCCGTTTCAGGACCAGGCTGCACTCCAGACAAGCGATGTGATTGTGAAAGTGGCTTCTACCAAAAAAGTAGTGACTACCGTGAAAGGTATGTCTGTGCAGTTGAAAAGCTGGATAAAACAAATTGCCAACGTGTATGACGAAGGAACGGACAATTATAACCGCTTGCTGATTGGCGGAACGAAAAGCTTTTACAGCGGTTCGCGTACAAAAAGACTGATTCGCGTAAATGCACTTATTGTTGCCATCGGCACAGATCCTTTGCTGGCAACTGTTTTGCCGCAAATTCAAGCATATTCAGATAAATTATCAAAAAGTATTGCTTCGCAAACATCAAACGTAACTACAGTAGGAGCCGGCTCTTCGGATATTAATGATTTGAGAGACGACTGCACAAAAGGGCTGTGGTATGTGTATTGCGGACTGATAATGATTTTTATCGACACTCCATCAAAAGCTCTTAAATTCTTTCCGATGGAATTTATTTATAATGCTGCCAACATGATAACCCATACAATGATGGTGCCTGCGCATACGTTGAAGAAAATATGTATTCATACTTTTAAGTTGGGAGAAACAGTTACACTCACCAATAATTTAGTAGTACCGATAAAAGTAGGTCTTGCGCTGGATGCTAAAGCCACTGTCTTGCTTTGGTACACAGTGTTTCCAGGTGAGCCCGTAACTATTACTCCTGATAAATTAGGTAATATTTTATACAAATACATTATGACTGAAAATGATGACTTGCTTATTGCGGGCGATATAACATTTACTATAAACGCTGCTGCGTAAGGGTTACAGAATTACAGTATAAAAATAAAAAATGAAGCTTCGGGAAACCGGAGCTTTTTTTATTTGCATAAAATAAGCTCTTAACACTATTTGCAATTTAATTATGATTAATACAGTTTTTTAGCATTAATTTTGATGTTGGGATTGATGACATTCAATCTGCTTAATTAAATGAATAAAATGAACAGCATAAAATTTATACTACTATCATTGCTTTTAATTTGCATAAAAAGCAATGCACAAAGTTTCGCCAATGGTCCCGAACTAAGCAACGACCGCGACTCCCGGCTCAACAGAATTCTCGATGGTGATGATAATTGTTTCTATACTTATCGCATACGTTCCAAAGCTTTCGGCACTTCCTACTATGTCGAGAAGTTTAATAAAGAGGAGTTGAAACCCGTATTTTCAAAGGAAATAAATATAGAAGAAGACCGTTTTACAACAATTGAAGATGTGAAATATGCAGCGAAAAAGGTGTGTATTTTTGTAAGCGAATTTGATAAAAGAGAAGATAAAATGTCACTCTACATTCGTTCTGTTTCCGCTGATGGTAAAGTATCCATAAAGCCGGAAGAAATATTAAATATAAATACTGATAGAAGTGAATTTGTGGATTTCGATATTTATCAAAATCCATCGCGTACAAAATTCCTTGTAAAAGTATCCTATAAAGTAAGCAGGGAAACGCAATATAAAACCAACTTTATTTTATACGATGCGGCTACGATGAAACAGATATTTTCGAAACAGGTGGAGCAGCAATTGTTAAGCGGGCCGGCAATTCCGGTAGGTTTGTTTCACCGTGAAAACCTTAACAATACTGATTTTATCGGCCTGATGATTGATGATGATGATAATATATTTTATTGCTACACGTTTTATGATAAACCATCACGCGAAAAAGGAAGTAAATTTAAAGTGGTGATGAATATTTTATCCTCTAATTCCATTGCACCAAAAACAACAGAACTTGAATTTGATGACAATTATTATGTAGGAAAAATAAAATTTACCAAACTGAATTCCAATCAAATTGTGGCAGGCGGTTTTTATAAAAATGTTATGGAGAATGAAGGCAGAGATATAGCAAAATCAGGCATCTTCAGCTTTACTGTAAATATAGAACAAAACAAAATAGAATCAAAAACAGTTACTCTGTTTGATGATAAAATGGCGGCTGCATTGGAGTTGAATTCAAAACATTCGCGCACCACAAAATATAAACTGGATTATATAATTCCTTCCGGAACCAGCGTTTATTATGTAGGCGAGCAATATCGCGAGCAGCAGATAAGTTCTTTCGACCCGTTATCGCGCATGTCGCAAACGCTCTGGGAGTATCAATATATGGATGTAATAGTTGCGAAACTCAACAACAAAGGTGAATTCGAATGGATAAAAAATACTCCATTACGCATTTCCATGACCTTAACTTCACCTCATCTCTTTAAAGAATATATTGCTGTGGCAACTAGTAAATCGATTTATATTTTTAATAACGAGAGCGAAAAAAATATAGAACGGTATTCAAAACCGGATTTTGAGCCCAAAGATTTAAGAACAATAACAGGTATTCAGGGTACCAATTTTGTCTCTACGGCCGTCGATTTGGAAAACGGAACGATTCTGCATAAGCTTGTTTTTGCAAATACTGATTATTGTTTTGCCCCAATTCAGGAACGAAACAGCTCATATATTCCGCCGGCAGATGTCGACATATTTGTGAAAGGGAAATACAATGAAATTTTTATAGATACCGAAAACAGAGGGAAAGAGAGGTTTTGTAAAATCACTTTTGAATAAAACAGTAATAATCCTGGCTATTATTTATTAAAATAAAACCATAAATTATTCAATTTCCTTCCTTCGGATTTGATGACCGGCAAGAAAAACAGAGGGGCTGCTACTAAAAAAAGTTATTAACAAGTGTTGCTTTTAATCATTATTATATAAACATTTGCACGCTGTCAAATAGAAGCATTAAATTATATCAAAGAAAAAAATGGAAGAAGGAAAGGAAAAAAATGATTTTGGAAGAGAGGAAATTTTTTCAAAAAGTGTAAAGGCTGGAAAAAGAACTTATTTTTTGGATGTAAAAGCTACAAAAAGAAATGAGTATTATTTAACCATCACCGAAAGCAAAAAACGCATTGATGATGATGGCAAATTCTTTTTTGAAAAACATAAAGTATTTTTATATCAGGAAGATTTCGATAAATTTACTGAAGGTCTCACTGAAGTTATTAATTACATTAAAGAAATGGCTCCTGAGCCTGATCCTAAGCCTGCTTACGAGAAAAAACCTGAACAACAATCCAATACTGATACAAGTTTTTCAAATGTAAACTTCGAAGACCTGGATAAATAAAAACCAAAATATTTT
>CAIQBY010000247.1 GCA_903870175.1 uncultured Bacteroidota bacterium | reverse complement strand
GTTGGAGTTTACTAAAAACTCGATCACTCAAAGCGATGCCTTGAAATATGAAACACCTATGCAAAAGGCCGGATTCATTAAACGTTTAATGGATTATAATCTGGATAAATCTTATGTGGATAAACAAAATGAGATATTAAAAGCGATAACAAAAGACGAGATAAATGCAATTGCAAAACATAGATTGCCTTATGATAATATGGTAATTCTTGTGGTTGGCGACAAATCGAAGACATACGAAGGCTTGACCAAATTAGGGTATGATGTTGTAGAACTCGATGCTGACGGAAACCTTGCAAATGCTGATGGAAACAAGGCAGAAGGTAAAAAACAGGATGATACTAAAAAGCCGGATGCTGCAACGCCACCGGCTCAAAACAAAAACGGTTTGGGGCAGCCTCTGAAAACTGATAAAATAGAAAGAAAGTAATATTAATAGTATGAGCCGGGATAAAGATTATCTCAGCTCATACTTTAAATAGCATATCTTAAATCCTTTTTCCGAAAACTTTTTTTCGTAATAAGTACGGATGGAGGTCAGCGCTTCGTCCCTCAAACTTACATCTGCATATAAATCATTGGTGGAGTCAAGAATCTTGAAATTGTTTTCTAAAGCAACTTCTTTGGAGTATTCATAAAAGGGTTCGCTGTCAGTCTTTAAATTAATTATTCCGCCGTCTTTCATTATTTTTTTATAACGGTTGACAAACATCATGTTCGTTAACCGTTTCCGTACACGGGTTTGCTGAGGCTGGGGGTCAGGGAAAGTAATCCATATTTCGGATATTTCATCTGCAGCAAAACAAGCTTCAATAAAATCAATACGTGTACGTACAAATGCAACATTGTTCATCTTATTGTCAATGGCTGCTTTGGCTCCAGTGTGAATCCGATTGCCTTTTATGTCCACTCCGATAAAATTCCTGTCAGGATACCGCTGCGCCAAACCAACAGTATATTCACCCTTTCCGCAACCCAACTCCAATACAATAGGATTGTTATTCTTGAAATACTCTTTGTGCCAGCTGCCTTTCAAAGGCAAACCTTTTTCCCTGCTTTCCTCGAAAGACATAAAAAAACAATTAGCGAAGGAACTAACTTCTGCAAACTTCTTTAATTTTCTCTTTGCCATTTAATGCCTTGGTTTATATTCTTATTTTTACAAAAATAAAAATTAATGCCTCATAAACAACGAATATTAATTGCTCCTCTGGACTGGGGCTTGGGACACGCTTCTCGCTGCATCCCTATTATTCGTTTATTGCTGAAAAAAGAATTAGATGTAATTATTGCTGCAGATGGTCGTCCTTTGGAACTTCTTAAAGCGGAGTTTCCCGATTTGGAGTTTATTTCTTTCCAAGGGTATTCAATAAATTATCCGGAAAAAGGGTCAATGATTTGGAAGATGATTACTTCTTTACCAAAAATATTTACCGGAATATATAATGAACATAAGGCTTTAAAGAGAATAATAATAGACAGGAAGATTGATATAGTTATTTCAGATAACCGTTTTGGTTTATGGAACAAAGGAATAAAAACTGTATTCATCACACATCAGTTAATGATTAAATCTCCGTTTGGCGAGGGATTGTTGCATAAAATTAATTTGTTCTTCATCAATAAATATAATGAATGCTGGATTCCGGATGAAGAAGGAACAACTAATTTGTCTGGAGATTTATCGCATAAATATTCTCTTCCGAAAAAAGCATATTTTGTTGGAACACTTTCTCGATTTACTAAAGGGAATGAAGAAAATTCAAAAGTCAATTACGAAATCATGGCAATCATCTCAGGGCCTGAACCACAACGAACAATATTTGAAACATTGATTACAGAACAACTTCTTAAAACTAATTTGAGAGCAATAATTGTCTGTGGAAAAACAGACGATAAAATTAAAAAAGATACAAAAGGAAATCTGGAAATTGTAAATCATTTAAGAGCAGATGAAATGCAGGTAACAATACTTCAATCCAAAATAATAATTGCACGTTCAGGTTATTCTACTGTTATGGATTTAGCAACTCTTGGCAAGAAGGCTGTTTTTGTTCCTACTCCCGGACAAACCGAACAGGAATATCTAGCTGGAATATTAATGCAAAAAAAGATTTCTTACTTTCAAAAACAATCGGAACTGAACCTTAAGGAAGCAATAATAAAATCAAAAGAATATAAAGGATTCGAAGCTTTACATAGTAATAATGCACTTGAAAAGAGAATAGACGCGTTAATAAAAAATCCCTGACAAAGTATCAAACGCTGTCAGGGATTATTATTCTTTGTGATTAATATTTATGCTGTAACAGGCATTATTGTTGGAACACCTGCCTCTTTGATTTTAGCAATTCCACCTCTTACATTGGTAATATTATTGAATCCATTCTTTTTTAAAAGAGATGCCGCCATCATCGAACGGTAACCACCGGCGCAATGAACATAATAATGAGCATTCTTATCAAGCACAACCATTTCTTTTTCCAAGTCAGCCAAGGCAATAAGTTTTGCAGTTTCAATTACACCGCTATTCCACTCACCCGGATTCCGCACGTCGATGATATTATCTGTCTTATAGTTTTTCGCAAACTCGTCAGCATTTAAACTGTTGGTTATTTCAACTTTCTTTCCAGCTGTTCTCCAGGCATTAATTCCACCTGCTAAATATCCTCTTACATTTTCGTACCCTACACGCGCAAGACGCAATACAGCTTCAGTTTCCTTCCCATCATTCGCTATCAGCAACAAAGGTTTTCTAGCATCAATTAACGATCCAACCCAAGGTGCATATTGCCCGTTAAGTCCTATATTGATTGAGTTGGGCACAGTTCCGTTTTCATATTCATCCGGTGTTCTTGTATCTAAAATGATACAATCATTATTTGCAGCAGCTTCAAACTCAGCTACCGACAGTGCTTTCGTGTTTTTATTCAATACTTCATCTATGTTTTCATATCCCTGTTTGTTGAGCATTGCATCCATAAAGAAATATTTAGGAGGTGCAGCAAGCCCATCCGTAACAGCTTTTACAAACTCTTGTTTTGTCATTGGCTGCAAAGCATAATTCAATTTCTTCTGCATTCCGATTGTAGAAAAAGTTTCCTTGCCTATATTCTTTCCGCAGGCAGAACCCGCACCATGACCGGGATATACAATTACTTCATCTTCCAATGTTTTTATTTTCTTATTTAATGAGTCATATAACATTCCTGCCAAGTCATCCATAGTAATGTTACCCTTTACCGCCAAATCAGGACGACCAACATCGCCAACGAAAAGAGTATCTCCTGTGAAAACTGCATTATTTTTTCCGTTTTCATCAATCAATAAGAAGCAGGAGGATTCCATAGTATGACCAGGTGTGTGCAATACCTTTATTTTTATTTTCCCGACAGAAAACAGCTCTCCGTCATTCGCAACTTTAATAACAAAACCCGCTTGTGCAGTTGGGCCATAAACAATAGTTGCACCAGTTTTCTTAGCAAGATCAATATGTCCGGAAACAAAGTCGGCATGGAAATGGGTTTCAAATACATATTTAATCTTGGCATTTCTCTTATTTGCCAAAGCAATATAAGGTTCGGTTTCGCGAAGAGGGTCAATGATAACTGCTTCTCCCTCCGACTCAATATAATACGCTGCTTCAGCAAGGCAGCTTGTGTACAATTGTTCTATATACATGTTTTTGCTTTTTTTATTTACAAAGATAATGGAATATTGTGAAATAGATATGTCCTGTATCAGCAGATTGATTTTTCTTATGCCAATCTTAAAATACTTACATTTGCTCACTAGGATTAATAATAGAAATATGCTACAATCGAGAAAAATCAGTTTTGCTCATATCATCTTTGGTTTATTAGTAATACTTTGTTTGTTTCCATTTATTACAGCACCTATTGCACTTGTGATTGGGCTTGTCTTCGCACTTGTTATCGGCAATCCATTTCCAAAATTCAATTCAAAAGCAACAAGTTATTTATTGAGAGTTTCTGTTGTAGGATTAGGATTTGGGATAGAAGCAAACAAAGCACTGGAAGCTGGAACAAAAGGATTCCTGTTTACAATTGTTTCAATAGTAGGCACACTTTTATTAGGATATTTAGTTGGTAAATGGGCGAAGATTGACACCAAAACTTCTCATCTTATTTCCTGCGGAACAGCTATATGTGGAGGAAGTGCCATTGCAGCAGTTGCTCCTGTTATTAAAGCTAATCAGCATCAAATATCTGTAGCCTTAGGAACAGTTTTTATTCTTAATGCGGTTGCACTTTTTATCTTTCCTGTTATTGGAAACTATTTTCATCTAACACAAACACAATTCGGATTGTGGGCAGCAATTGCAATACACGATACCAGTTCGGTGGTAGGTGCTGCAAGCAAGTATGGTGCCGAAGCTTTGCAAATAGCAACAACAGTTAAACTTGCGCGTGCTTTGTGGATTATTCCGGTTGTGTTTTTCTCTGCCTTTCTATTTAAAAATAAAGAATCGAAAATAAATATTCCCTATTTTATTTTACTTTTTTTCGTGGCGATGTTACTTAATACATACATCCCTGCAATAGCTCCAATATCAAGTGTTGTGAATGCAATAGCAAAACGTGGAGTAGTGGTTGTCCTTTTTCTTATCGGTTCAGGATTATCAAGAGAAGCACTACAATCAGTAGGAGTAAAACCATTCTTTCAAGGAATTTTATTATGGGCTGCAATAGCAACTACTTCGTTGCTTACCATAATTGAAACAGTGAATTAATACAATATACTTAATTAAGTCTAACTAGGTTCAGTGATATTAAAAGTAAAAAATCATCTTCAAAATTTGCTGGAAGAAGATTCTATTTATATCAGATACTTTATAAAATAAAGATAAGCAAAAATAAAAGGAACAGACATTATTAAGCTGTCGAAACGGTCTAAAATACCACCATGCCCAGGTAATAAGCTACCAGAGTCCTTTACTCCCAAACTTCTTTTTAAAAGAGATTCAACCAAATCTCCAAGTGTTCCAATAATAATTAATATGGTGGCAACCACCATCCAATCAATAAATGTAATTGAATTGTACCAGCCCGAAATAATAAACGCAATCCCATAACTTATTAACGCACCGCCAATGCATCCTTCCCATGATTTTCCAGGAGAAATGCGCGGAAATAATTTATGGTTTCCAAGCAAAGAACCAACAATATAAGCCCCTGCATCGTTACCCCATAAAATAAAGAAAACACCGAATAAAATTTTGTAGCTATATACCCCTGAAAAAACATTGATATAGTTTAACAAGGAAAAAGGAAGTGCAACATATATAATCCCCATTAAAGTAAAGCCGATATTTCCAAATGGGTTTTCTTTCTTTCTGAATAATTCAAATATAAAAATCAGGAAAATGAATAGGAATATAAATAATATAAGTGACTGTATTAGTAGTCCAGGATGTCTTGATTGAAAATCCGATTTTTTATATGCATAATAAACCAGCACATTTCCAATAAAT
>CAIQBY010000246.1 GCA_903870175.1 uncultured Bacteroidota bacterium | reverse complement strand
CCATTTGGATTAAAATTAACTACTGACGAATTTATTTTATCGCCTTCTTTTTGATTTTGAATTATTACTTTGCTCGTAGTAACTACATCTGCAAAAATAAATGAACCATCGGCAGCAGTAATTTTTAATTGTGTATTACCGCTTTTCACCACTGTAACTTTAGGGTCGTTTGATGAAATTACCAACATACCATACGATAGTTTATCTGCATCTTCACTTAATTTTATTTCTCCTGCATCATCTACATAAATATATTTCAGATTTTCGGGAGTTGATGGATTACCTGTAATGGTAGTACTTGTAGAAGTACCGTTTACACAACCCAACGCCACAATATCACCATCACCTTGCGCTACAAGGTCAACTCCGTCATAGTTTGCTTCTATTACCGAAATGCATTTTGCGAGAAAGTCGGTATAAATTTTCATATCATCCTTGCTATCATCTTTTGCACTCAGAAAAGTGAGAAGGTCTCCCCCCATTGTTGTAATCGTAGCACCATCAGTAGGAATAACCGGAAAAATCCCGGTATTTTTGGTTAATAATTTTCCACTTTTAAGCATATAAGTGGGACGTTTGTCTTCCTGCATTAAGGTAAATTCGCGTAAGCAATTAACTATTGTTTTCATATTTATTGTTTTTAATTATTATTTATTTATTACTGTTTTTTATACCTTATTATATAGTCTAAATCTTCAAATCTCATCTCGTGCACCTTTTTCAAAAAACATGCACCTTTTTGTTCATTTGGTGCACGTTTCTTCCCAAAACTTGTACGTTTTGGAAAATTTGGTGCACGTTTCTTCCCAAAACTTGCATGTTTTTTTTAAAACTCACACGTTTTGGAAAATTTGATGCACGTTTTAGGTGAAAACGTGCACGTTTTGGTGCAAAAGGTGCATGTTTTTTGAAAAAGGTGCACGTTGTCCTAAAACACCTATAAACACTATATTATTTTAAAGAACTTAACTCTTTTTGTCAGTTTGCCCCTTCAGTTTTAGGCAACTAATTGGAATAAATAAACGTCATACCCACCATCAAACTATCCGAAGTAACATGAGTTGCATCGGCAATCCGTTTTAATTTATCGCAACTCGGCATTTGTTTTCCGCTTTCTATTTTTATTATAGTCGATAAATTTACTCCCGATTCGTCACTCAAATTTTCCTGCGTCATATTTTCGTTATTCCTACGTGCCAGTTTTACCGATGTACTCACACTCAACAAATTGTTTTTGTCTTGCTCCATCAACTCCTTCGATTTTATTTTAACTGTCTTCTTTGCCATCGGGCAGCAAAGTTACTCCTAATTGAAGGAAGCCATTGACCGAATACGGTTAGTAAGGTTTTAATTTGTTTAATTAAAGAGGAATGTAAATAAAAGAATTACTTTTGGAAAGAATTAGGAGATGAAAAAAACAGGAGCACTTATATTAATGGTGTGTTTGATGCAAGGAGTTTGCTTTGGGCAGGAAGATTTGGTTTCTAAAGCATATCATCTGTTACAAGTAGGTAATGCCGATTCCATTAAAGAAGCAAAGACGGCAATTGATGCTTATGTTAATGATGAAAAAAATATTAATGATGGGCAAGCTTGGTACATTAGGGGTTTTGTTTATAAATCAATTTATAATTTAAAGGAAAAAGAAAATAAAGAATCGCCTTCACGAATTACCGCATTGGAATCCTTTAAAAAATCTATAGAAGTAGATACTTCAAAAGTAAATGTTGATGAAAATATTAAAAATATAAAGTATTTGGCTACTACGCTATATAATGATGCTGCTGCAACTTTGAATGAGAATGAATATAATACTGCGATAAGAGATTTTGAACAATATAGAAAGTATTATATATTGGTTGATTCATCAAAAAGTAATATGAATGATAATGATGTTAGGTTTAAAAATGCATTGGCTACTGTGTTTACACAAATTTACGAAAAAAATAATCATGATATGAAGTTCTATAATTTAGCTTTATTACAGTATGAAGAAATTTTAAACATACGGGAAGATGTCGCCGCTCGATATAATACTCAAGTATTAATGTTTAATCGAACTGCTCGTGTGGAAAAAGAAAAGCTTCAACATGAATTAGAAATGAAATCAGCTAAAATAAGTTTGTTGGATAAAGAAAATGAACTAAAAAAAATGACCTTAAATGAAAAGGAATATCAGATTAATAAACAAAATTTAGAAGCAGATAAGAAATCGAAAGAACTAAAATTAGCCAACATTAATAATGAGTTGCTTAACAAAAGCAAACAAATGAATGAAGTAGAAATAAAGCAACAAAAATTAATGCGCAATATTTTTGTTGCAGGTTTACTTTTGATGATAATTTTCGCAGGCTTTATATTTCGTTCACTCCGTATACGAAATAAACAAAATAAAATTATAGTAGAACAAAAACATGTAGTAGAAAAACAAAAAACAATAGTGGAAGCAAAAAACAAAGAAATAACAGACAGTATTGAATACGCCTTGCGAATACAAACAGCCATACTTCCACCGCAACGCATAGTAAAACAATATTTAGAAAATTCATTTATACTTTACAAACCAAAAGATATAGTAGCAGGAGATTTTTATTGGATGGAAACGGTTCAATTTGAAAATGAAAATCAATTTGAAAATTTGAAAATGAAAGATGCTACACCTAATTTTCAAATTGACAAATTTTCAAATTCTCAAATTATCCTTTTCGCTGCCTGTGATTGCACAGGTCATGGAGTGCCGGGCGCAATGGTTTCGGTAGTTTGCCATAATGCGCTTAACAGAGCGGTAAGAGAATTTGGATTAACACAACCAGCAGCCATACTCGATAAAACAGCAGAAATAGTAATAGAAAACTTTAGTAAAAGTGAAGAAGATATAAAAGATGGAATGGATATATCGCTTTGCAGTTACAATACAAAAACAAAAGAACTGCAATGGGCAGGAGCTAATAATCCGCTATGGATTGTGTCTCGTCATGCTGAACTTGTTTCAGCATCCCAACAAAATAATGAGATGCCGAAACAAGTTCGGCATGACGGTTACGAACTCATAGAAACAAAAGCCGACAAGCAGCCCATTGGCATGAATGAAGACAGTAAACCATTCACCAATCATACGTTCACATTAAACAGCGGAGATGTAATTTATCTTTTCACCGACGGATTCGCCGACCAGTTTGGCGGAGAAACTGGAGAGAAGAAACTTACCAGAAAAAGATTTAAAGAAGTAGTGTTGTCAATTCAAAATAAATCAATGCAGGAACAAGGCATTGCATTAGATAAATTTATTGTTGAGTACAGAAAAGAGGTGGAACAGATAGATGATATACTTGTTATGGGAGTTAAGGTTTAACCGCAATTGAGACAAATGAAACAGATTATCACAATATCGCTATTTACAATTCTGTTACTTTTTTCCGCAAACTGTTTTGCAACAGAACAGAAAAAAATGAAGGAAGATGAACAGTATTATATATTTTTTTTACACAATAAATTTATTGAGGAAAATGATTTAACCGTCAAACATCCTGAATATGGAAGAGCGGAATACAATGAAATTCTGGACTCATTCAGAAAATCAGGGTTCATCGTTCAAAGTGAAAAAAGAAAATCAAATACTGATGTTATAAAATATGCAAACAAAATTGTTTCGCAAATTGACAGCCTGATTAAAACAGGAGTAAAACCAAATCACATAACAGTTATCGGGACTTCGAAAGGAGGATATATCGCTCAATATGTATCTACTTATCTTAAAAATCCTGATGTCAATTTTGTATTCATTGGCTGCTTTCAGGAAAGCGATATCATAAACAAACCGGAAATAAATTTTTGTGGAAACATACTTACCATTTATGAGAAATCGGATGTTAATGGTGTATCAGCATTGAAAAGAAAAGAAACCTCAAAATTAAAGATAACGCACTTCAAAGAAATTGAATTGAACACCAATTTAAAACATGGGTTTTTATTTAAAGCGTTACCCGAATGGATAGAACCTTGTAAAATGTGGGCAAAAGGAAATTATGAGTTGAAATAATTAAGAAATAAAAAGTCCCGAATATTTCGGGACTTTTTATTTTACTTTTTCATCTTTTCAGTTATGTCATCTAATTTTTCCTTTAATCCTAATCGGGCATAAATTTGTTTTAAAGCAATCATTGTATTCCTGTCTTTAGGCCTCACAGAAAGTGCTTTTTCCAAAACAGGCAATGCTTTATTAAACTCGTCAATAGATTTAGAATTAACAGCATCATATTTTTTCTGATCAGTAATTTTATCCGCCTGCTTATTTATACTTACCCCATAATTCACGTATAAAACACCAAGAGAATACAAAGCGTCAAAATAATCAGGCTTCAACTCTATTGATTTTTTATAATCTGATTCAGCCAGTTTAAGTTTATCTTCAAAATCAGCAGGCTGTTCAATAAAATTACCGTTAGCATCTTTAGGATTCGCAATATTATCATACAAATTACCTCTAACAATATACAAATTGGCATCTGTAGGTTTTGCAGCAATCGCAACATTAAGGTTTTTCATTGCATCCGTTGATTTATTTTCAGCCAGATAAAAATTAGTTTCTGTAATCAACAAAGTAATATCATTCGGATATGCAACTCTTGCCTGTTTTAAAACATCTTTTGCCATCACAGTATCTGCGGCAGTTTTCTTATTCAGATAAACATTCACCAATGAAGAATAACTTGTAGCTCGTCCCTGCTTATTGTCTATCATTTTCCGATAATATATAATCGCTTTTTCATAATTATTAGAACGATCAGCTACCAATGCACAATATCCAAGTGTTGTGGAATCTTTAGCCCCTTTTATTTCGTAAGCCATTTCAAATGATGGCAAAGCATCATTGATTTTTTTTGCATTATAATCAGCTATTGCCTTGTTTTCGAAATGCGCTGCAATTCTTGCAATACTTGGATCTATATCAGTTTTGAATTTACCCTTTTCATCAAGTTTATGTGCCTTAGAAAATGCACGATATGCAGTATCCAGTTCCAAAGGACTGGTATTCTGATAACCTAATAAAGTTTTTTTATTGGGGTCGGTGATACTTACAAGTTTCTCTGTTTCGTTACGTAAATTATAATCAAAAATCGCTAAATAAATTTGTCCTCTGTATACTTGAGTCTTCGTCTCGTCTTTGGTATCTGCATTATCGTTGGCCAAATCAATAGCGTCCTTTGCCTTAATAAGCGAACCGATTTCTTTGGTATCATTATAATCCTGATAAAACCGATTCGCTGAAATTACCTTCCCATTTTGCGCATGGCCTGAAATAAAAGGCATTATGGCTATTAATAACAGTGTTATTTTTTTCATTCTTTCTGTTTCTTAATTTCTAAATAATTATTCTTTAGTATCAACAGGTAAGTCATCTGTACTAGTTTCAGAATCAGGCGTTGTCTTGGAATCTGTATCATTGTCTAACCCTGCATTTTCAATACTGTCAGTTGCGGTTCCTTCTGTTAATCCTTCACCAATAACTTCTTCTTCTTTATCAACTTTAGTAACAGCAGCAATTTCGTCGGTAGCTTTCAAGTTAATTAATTTAACCCCTTGAGTTGCACGTCCTATAACTCTCAAATCAGCTACAGCCAAACGTATGATGATACCTGATTTATTAATAATCATCAAATCATCATTATCTGTTACAGCTTTTATAGCAATTAAATCTCCCGTCTTTTCAGTAACATTGATTGTCTTCACACCTTTACCGCCACGTTTGGTAACACGGTATTCTTCAAGGTCCGAACGTTTTCCAAATCCTTTTTCAGAAACCACCATTACATTGCTTAATGTATCAGGCATTGCAATCATACCTATTACTTCGTTGCCTTTATCACTGACATTTTGTCCACGCACCCCGGCAGCATTTCTTCCCATTGCACGTACATTCGACTCATTAAAACGAACTAACTTACCTCGTTTCGAAGCTAGCATGATTTCGTTAGTTCCGTTTGTCAATAACGCTTCTAACAACATATCACCTTCTCTTACCGTAATCGCATTTATACCACTTGCACGTACATTGGAATATGCTTTTAAAGTAGTTTTTTTAATGATACCCTTTTTCGTACACATAATAATGAAGTTATTATTCAGATATTCTTCATCCTTTAAATCCTTCACATTTATATATGCCTTTACCTTATCATCACTCGGGATATTAATCATGTTCTGAATTGCACGTCCTTTTGAAGTACGTGTTCCTTCAGGAACTTCAAATGCCCGCATCCAGAAACAGCGTCCCTGCTCTGTAAACAACAATAAATAATTATGAGTGGATGCAACAAATAAATGCTCAATAAAATCTTCATCGCGTGTTGTACTTCCTTTCGCCCCTTTGCCGCCTCTGTTCTGTGTACGATATTCAGTAAGAGCAGTACGCTTAATATAACCCATGTGAGAAATAGTAATTACTACATCTTCATCTGCAATCATATCTTCCATTTTGAAATCGCCCGAAGCAAATACAATATCTGTCTTGCGCTCATCACCGTATTTATCTCTTATCTCGATTAATTCATCTTTGATAATCTTCATTCGTAAACTTTCATCTGCTAATATTGATTTCAAATAATCAATTAACTTCATCAACTCTTCGTATTCAGCTTTTATCTTATCTCTTTCAAGACCTGTAAGAACACGTAAACGCATTTCAAGAATAGCCTTTGCCTGAATTTCACTCAAGCCAAAGTTCTTCATCAATCCATCCTGTGCTTCACTTGGCGTAGCCGATTCACGTATTAATTTAATTACTTCATCAAGATGATCCAGAGCAATTAAGTATCCTTCCAATATATGTGCACGTTTTTCTGCCTGCGACAATTCATATTTGGTTCTGCGAATAACAACCTCATGACGGAATTCAACAAAATGATGAATCATGTCCTTTATGTTAAGCATCATTGGTCTTCCGTGTACCAATGCAATATTATTTACACTGAAGGAAGTTTGGAGTTCAGTATATTTAAAAAGATTATTTAATACAACATTTGTTATAGCATCACGCTTTATTTCATACACAATACGCATTCCGTCTCTATCTGATTCATCACGAATATCGGATATTCCTTCAATCTTCTTATCATTAATTAAGTCTGCAGTTTTACGAATCATCTCTGCTTTGTTAATTTGATAAGGTATTTCGTTAACAATAATACGTTCTCTGCCTGCATCAGTTATTTCAACATTAGTTTTGGCACGCATTACAATTCTTCCTCTTCCAGTTTCAAAAGCATCTTTCACACCCTCGTAACCATATATAGTTCCGCCTGTAGGAAAATCCGGAGCCTTTACATAATGCATCAATCCTGCAATATCAATCTCGCGATTATCAATGAAAGCAATAGTTGCATTAACAATTTCAGTTAAATTATGAGGTGGCATATTAGTCGCCATACCAACAGCAATACCTGATGCTCCATTAATTAATAAGTTAGGAATACGTGAAGGAAGAACAGTTGGTTCAGTTAAACTGTCATCAAAGTTCGGACGAAAATCAACAGTGTCTTTTTCAATGTCGTTCAACATTTCCTCAGCAATTTTTTTCAATCGCGCCTCTGTATATCGCATTGCCGCAGGGCTGTCACCATCTACCGAACCGAAGTTTCCCTGCCCATCCACTAACGGATAACGCAAACTCCATTCCTGAGCCATTCGCACCATCGCATCGTATACCGATGTATCACCGTGAGGATGGTACTTTCCAAGAACTTCACCAACAATACGTGCCGACTTTTTATAAGGACGATTAGACATAACACCTAAGTCAAGCATTCCGTACAACACCCTTCTGTGAACAGGTTTTAAACCATCACGCACATCCGGTAACGCGCGAGATACAATCACCGACATTGAATAGTCAATGTAGGCTGATTTCATTTCTTCTTCAATGTTAATCTGAATAATTTTTTCTCCGTCTGCCATAATTTCTGTTTCCTTTTATTTATTAGTATTGTTAAGTTAAAATATATGAATATTTGTCATAAAATTTAATTTGCACAGTTATTGATAAAGTGCTGTAAAATTTAGGAGTGTGAAGATACTTAATTGTGAGCAGGTGGTAGCTTTTTTTTCTTTTAATTATTAACATATTAACAGAATTTGTGTTGATAAAATAAAAAACTAACTGAATAGTGATAATAATAGCGAATTACCTTTGATACCATTCACCGAAAGGTTAATTTTGCTGATAAATTGAAACCTTTTAATAGATTTTACGTTTAATAGAATATAAATATAAATATTATGGAAGCTAAATTTTCACCGAGAGTAAAAGATGTAATCACCTTCAGTCGCGAAGAAGCATTACGTTTAGGGCATGATTATATTGGGACAGAACAT
>CAIQBY010000245.1 GCA_903870175.1 uncultured Bacteroidota bacterium | reverse complement strand
CAGGTGGTAGATAAATATCATAAAATAATGGGTGATGCATTTAATTCATTCGGGATTTCATTTGATATTTATTCCAGAACTTCTTCTAAAACACATCATGAAACTGCTTCCGAATTTTTTAAAACCCTTTATGATAAAGGTGTTTTCGAGGAAGAAATCACTGAACAATATTTTGATGAAAAGGCAAATCAGTTTTTGGCTGATAGATATATTATAGGAACCTGTCCGAAATGCGGTAATGAAAATGCATATGGCGACCAATGCGAAAACTGTGGAAGCACGCTCAATGCAACTGATTTAATAAATCCTAAATCTACTTTATCAGGCGAGAAACCGGTGTTGAAAAGAACAAAGAACTGGTTCCTGCCTCTTGATAAAATGCAGCCAAAGATTGAATCATATATTGATTCGCACAAAGACTGGAAGACCAATGTTTATGGGCAGTGCAAGAGTTGGCTGAATGCAGGATTGCAACCAAGGGCAATGACCCGTGATTTGGATTGGGGTGTGAAAGTGCCTGTGGATGGTGCAGAAGGAAAAGTTTTGTATGTCTGGTTTGATGCTCCCATAGGTTATATTTCTGCAACAAAAGAACTCTTTGCAAATCCTAAATCACAAATCCTAAATCCTAAATCTTCTGATTGGGAAAAATACTGGAAAGATAAAGAAACAAAACTTGTGCATTTTATAGGTAAAGACAATATTGTTTTCCATTGTATTATATTTCCTGCAATGCTGATGGCAGAAGGTTCTTACATACTTCCTGAAAATGTGCCTGCCAATGAATTTTTAAATCTCGAAGGAAATAAAATTTCTACTTCGCGCAACTGGGCAGTCTGGTTGCATGAGTATTTACTGGAGTTTAAAGACAAGCAGGATGTGTTGCGCTATACACTTTGCGCCAATGCACCGGAAACAAAGGACAATGACTTTACCTGGAAAGATTTTCAGGCGAAGAATAATAATGAACTGGTAGCAATACTTGGAAATTTTGTGAACCGCACATTGGTACTTACTCATAAATATTATGACGGCAATGTGCCTGATGCTGCGGAATACAACAAGAATGACATTTTATTACTGGAAGAAATAAGTAAGTATCCTTCAAAAATTGGAGCAAGTATCGAGAACTATCGTTTCCGCGAAGCGCTTGCCGAATTAATGAATCTGGCGCGGATGGGTAATAAATATTTAGCTGATAACGAGCCCTGGATTGTTATCAAAACGGATGCAAAGCGTGTGCAAACAGTGATGAATTTATCATTGCAAATTTGTGCCAACCTTACCATTTTGATGGAACCCTTTTTGCCTTTTACTTCAGCGAAATTAGGTAAGATGCTTAATCTTAATACCGGATTAAAATGGAATGATGCTACACGAACAAACTTATTATTAACCGGACATAAAATAAATGCTGCGAGTCTTTTGTTTGATAAAATTGAAGATGAACAGGTAACTTTTCAGGTAAACAAATTAGCCAATTCTAAAATGGAAAACGAAGCGACAAATAAGCCAGAAATCCCGAGTCAAAAACCCGAAATTACTTTCGATGATTTCTCGAAAATGGATATTCGTGTTGGAACTATTCTTGAAGCTGAACGTGTGCCTAAAACGGATAAACTGCTAAAGTTGAAAATTGATACCGGAATTGATATACGCACTGTCGTTTCGGGCATTGCAATGTATTACAAACCCGAAGACATCATCGGGCAGCAGGTTAGTATTCTTGTAAATCTTGCTCCGCGAATGTTGAAAGGGATTGAAAGCAGGGGAATGATTTTATGCTCGGAGAATGATAAGGGCGAATTGAGCTTTGTGTCTCCTGTAAAGGTGAATACCAATAATGGTGCTTTGATAAAGTAAACGATATTAGTGCTGCCCACTTATTTCCAAAAACTTTACATTATTCTCTTGCATAAGACAAAAGAATGTTTACTTTTACACATAATAAAACGTCATCCTGAGCTTGTCGAAGGAAAATAATAAAAACAATGCAAACCACCTCTTCAATACCTTACACAGCAAGCCTTACCAAAGGACGCTCTGAAAGCCTTACTGGTGGCTCGTTTAGCACCCCCCCCCAATTGCTTAAACGCCTTTATTAACAAGGCTTTCAGAGGCT
>CAIQBY010000244.1 GCA_903870175.1 uncultured Bacteroidota bacterium | reverse complement strand
GAGCCTCGAGGTATCAGTTAAAGGATTTTTTTAATTCCGAGGCAGAGCCTCGGGGTATTAACCGACAACCTAATAAAAGAAGATAAGAATTAGAAGCGATAAAAAGAATTGAGTGCAAAATCTGTATATAGTCTTTCAAATAAAAAATAAAATTTATTCTATTGGATAATAAATTTGAGTAAGCCATTTGGCATTATCTTTCTCTGTCATTGGACTTACAATATATACTTCCCAAGGATCACCACTTATGGTTTTATTATTGTCTTCAACCCATTTTTTTATAGCATTATGAGCAAAAGCTATTTTATCATATCCTCCATGGTAATTGACAGTTGCGGCAATTACTGATTTCATCTCCCGAACATTAATTTCCTTATTTCCCTTTACAAATTTATTAATTGGAGCAGCACATTCCAAATCAATTTTTCCGGGAGAATAACTGTGAAAGATTATAAACAATGCTCCTGCCTGCTTAAGATTATTTGCTTTGGCAAAATCACTAATCTTTGTGTAAGAAACAATAATATCTCCTCCTATATTTTTCGCCGAAGTAATGGTTCTATAAGCAGCAATAGTCTGAGCTTTCGTAGTTTTTATATTCACCTCAAAGTGAGTTCGGGAATATTCTTCCGCCGATATTTTTTCTGTAAGCTTTTTTAAATTATCCAATCCTTTTTCTAAATCGGAACCAAACATTCTATCCGCCAACAAATTAAAATATTTTGCAGAAATGTGCATATACCAAGGCATATCCTCAATTCTTGAATATATTGTCCATGTAATTTTTACACCACTATCTACCTTATAAAATTTAAAATATTGATAGGAAAAACCTTTCCCTTTAAATTCCATTTTACAATAAATAGAATCGTAAGCAATATTACCAAGAATAGATAAACTGCCTTCGCCCACCTGCGGATTGTTGCTTTTCCAGCTGTATCGGGCACCGGTGCCTGCCTGTGGTCCGTCGTAAGTAAGCTGTATTGCGGTGTCAATATAATGCCATGGCGACCATTTAGTCCAGTTCTTCAAAGTATTTACCTGATTGAAAACTATTTCGGGGGATGCTTTGATAACCATGGAACGCTGAACATGTGTGGCAGATGGTAGGAAAAAAGAAATTATAACTATAAATAAAATGAAGATTCCGAATCCTTTTAAAATTTTAACAAGTATTTTCATGAAGCATTTTAATGAATAAGATGTACAAAACTAAAGATTAATAATTAATCAGGTCTTTTCGAATAGTATTAAAGTTTTTGTTGGAGGATGCCGAATTAATTAGGGAACTTAAAATGGAACGCAGATGACATTAATTAAGCAAATTAAAAATGATTTTTTTTCGATTGTTGTAATTGAGATGAATTGAGCTTTGTATCTCCTACCAAGACGAATGCTAAAAATGGTGCGTTGATAAAATAAGAGGGTATCAGTGCTGCCCACTTATTTCCAAAAACTTTATATTTTTTTCTTACATTAATAGATAAATTGATTACTTTCACCGACAGAATAAAACGTCATAAATAAAAACAATGCAAACCACCTCTTCAATACCTTACACAGCAAGCCTTACCAAAGGACGCTCTGAAAGCCTTACTGGTGGCTCGTTTAGCACCCCCCCCCAATTGCTTAAACGCCTTTATTAACAAGGCTTTCAGAGGCT
>CAIQBY010000243.1 GCA_903870175.1 uncultured Bacteroidota bacterium | reverse complement strand
TTCAATTAAATGAGGTTTTAAAAACAGGAAAACTAACCAGCAAAGAAGAAAACCAACTAAAGTAACCATTATCGCATAAAACAAGAAGCCGTTATGGCCTTTATCCTTGTTTCTGAAATACGGGAAAAGCCTTATGGTAACAGATGTAAATCCAAGGTTGGCAAACTGTGCAAATAGGGCAGAGTAGGAAATTAATAACTTTGTTACACCATTCTGCGCAGGTGTAAGCAAATGAGCAGACCATAAAATAGTAACAAAACCTAACCCAGCTCCAAGATAAGAGTAGATTAAATTCTTAGTGGCTTGTTTTTCTATTATTCCCAACTGCCCGTAGTTAAAGGTGTTCCTCCTTTCATCTCTGTTTTCGCTACTTTTCCAATCACATCATCCCAATATTTGGGGGCCAATCCGTTTGCAGGGCGAATTATCCGTAAATTATCAGTGCTGAATTTTTCTCCTTTTTTAATATCCTTAGAAATATATATGGAACGTTTAAAGAAAACACTTTTTTCTTCAGCAGGTTGAATGCCATAGAACACTTTTCCTAATGCTAAAAACGCACGTTCTGTTTCCACTACCAATGCATTTAGTTCTTCGGGTTCTAATGAAAACGAACTATCCACACCACCGTCAGCTCTTCTCAAAGTAAAATGTTTTTCAATAATGCGTGCACCTAAAGCAACAGCAGCTATCGAAACACCTGTTCCCATAGTGTGATCAGATAAACCGATAATACACTGGTGTTTTTCCTGCATATCAGGTATTGTTATCAAGTTAGTGTTTTCGGGTGTTGCAGGATAAGTACTTGTACATTTTAAAAGGATAATATCTTTACAGCCTGCCTTACGCAATACTTGTACACTCTCAATAATATCTTCCAAGGTGCTCACTCCTGTCGAAACAATAACAGGTTTGCCCGTTGCAGCTACCTTTCTTAATAGCGGATGATGTGTGTTTTCAAAGGAAGCAATTTTATATGCAGGTACATTTAATGATTCCAAAAAGTCAACTGCTGTTTCATCAAAAGGCGAACTAAAGGCTTCCATTCCTTTTTCCTTTGCTCTGTCAAATATCGCTTTATGCCACTCCCATGGCGTATGTGCGGTTTTATATAAGTCGTGAAGTTCCTTGCCGTTCCATAGTGAATTTTTATCCTGAATAGTATAAGCACCTTTCATGGTAATGGTATCAGCAGTATATGTCTGCAATTTCAAAGCATGTGCACCTGCTGCTGCTGCTGCATCTACAAGTTCCAGCGCTCTGTCCAGCGATTGATTGTGATTTCCACTCATCTCCGCAATAATAAAAGGTTTGTGGTTAGCGCCAATTGTATAATTTCCTATTTTAATATCGTTCATCTGTTATGATAATTTTTTTGTGAGTTTATAACTTTCTGAATTATGTTCCATTACTTCCACAATATTTGAGAAACCTGCTTTCACAAAGATATTTAAAGAATCTGTATTTTCCTTTTTTATATAAGCAATAATCGTTGCGCGTGGTTGTTTTTTTAGATAATCATCACAAGCCATCACAAGCATTTTTGCTCCTAACGAATATCCTCTGAATTCTTTATCAACAGATATTCCAATAATTACTTCATCACCGATTTTGTCAATTCGTACTTGCCCTGCAGGTTTGTTTTCTTGTGATAAAAAGAGATAGAAAAAACATTCTTCTGATTTTAATTTTGTATGAAACCATTTTACATGATTTTCATAAACTATCGGTTCCTGATTAAACGAATTTGCCCTCACCGCATCATCATTCGCCCAATTGAAATATAAATCGGTATCCTTTTCCTCTGCAAATCTAAAATGCACATCAACATTTTTTTTCTTTCCTGATAAGTTTTTAAAAACCATCCGTAACCGTTCTGGTGATTTACCATCAATCATTTTTGATTGATTTGATATTATTTCATTTAGCTGTTCTGGATTATTGGCAATGCTTTCAAACTTATTTTTTATTTCAGCATCACTCAGTAAATTCATATCTCCAAAACTTATTGCTGCATTATGATTAATCAAACCATTCAATATTCCCAACTGATTCACAGCAGTATATCCCGAAACTAATCCTATGCCGATTGCCGAAGATTCAAGCGAAATGCTGCTTGCAGGACAAATAGAAACATCACAATTTTTAAGCAATGTTGCTAATTCCTCAGCCGAAATATTAAAATGTTTAATAATGTTGACATGTTTATTTTCAGCAATAAGTTTGTCAATACTTCCCAAATTAGGGTTTATAGCACCTAGCATCAAATGTATTTCTTCAATTCCTTTTATTTGAATTAAAGCTTCTGTAAATTTCTGAGTGATATTATTTATATCTGCAGCACCCATACTAATAAATACTTTTTTCACAGAAGTTATTCTTCTCAACGTAGTTTTAGGTTTTAGAAAAGCAGGACGAAGTAATACGTAATTCAATCCCAAACAAAACTTAGTATAACTTTCTGCTGAATAATCCGATTCAGCTACTCCCTCAGCATGATTTATTACAACATCAGCCACCTGATGCCAGGCATGTAAATCATCAATACAAACCAACTTACAACCTGAATTTTTAATAATTTGTTGATATTGAGTATTGAAATTATAACCGTCTAAAACAACAATGTCATTTGAGCTTAATGTATCAGCAATAGATATAGCTTCCTTGATGTAATTATTTGTTTTTCTCAAATGCGTTATCCAATCTGAAGTATCGATTAGCATTGCAACTGTGTTTATATCTGGCTTTTGTAAGGAAAAAACAATTTGAAAGTCCTCTTTCAGCATTTCCGCCAAGGCAAGACAACGAACTATGTGCCCCATTCCAATTGAGGTGCCGCCGTCAGCACGAAAATAAATGGAAGGTTTCATATTAGCCTTGTTCCGGAACAAGTTTCATCACCTCAATGTGTTTTTGTTTTGCAAGTTCTAGTGTTGCTGCATCATATTTCGAAGCTTTTAAGTGTTCCAGCATATCTTCACGTTTCAGCGAAAATTCATTAATATATCTATCAAGATGTTTTGTTTTTAACGAGAAAGCCATAAATATTGCTATCCTCTCCTTCTGCTCCGGTTTCTTCATAAAGCCCGGTATCAAACCTTCTCGTGTTGCTCTGTTAATCGATAATTTAGGAAACCATTTAAATCGTACAGCATTTCCACTATGTATTGTTTTATAACTCCACGCACCCACATCGCCAATCTCATTATCAACCAATACCACTTCACCGTCAGCATTTTTATGTGTTCCTTTTTTCATTTTCACACCGCCGCTATAGTCTTTATGGTCCTGCAAATAAATCCCAACTCTTAATAAAGAATAGTCATTGCCTTGCCAATCTGGCCCGTCTAAATATGTTCTGTCCACACAGTCGCGATGAAAACCCCTTAATCCTTGCCCTATTTGATAAGAGCTATCTCCAAAATAAATTATATCATTCGAACCCAATACTTTTTTTACAATTTCAAGAATTCGCTCATCAAGTAATATATGTCTCAGCTTTTCCTTACTCAGTAAATCTCCCTTTGCATACCTTGCTTTTGTTGGTAAATTAGGAAGTGTAAAGGTCAACCCATTCCTTTTGTCAATCTCAAATTGCTCATAAATCAGTTTCCTGATGTCCTCAATCTCTTCCTTGCTAAACACATTTTTTACAAGTGTATAACCATCATTGTCAAAACCTTTTTTATCAATATTTAATTCTTTTACCATGGTATGTTTTAAGTTGTTAATCAATGGAACGCTGATGACGCAGATTGAGCAGATTTAAAATGATTTATATTTAAAACTAATTTAATTGGTAAAATTTTTATGATAAAAATACATAACATCTGTTTCGACAGCCTATTAATATCTTCTTTTTATCCATTTTAATCCGCTCAATCCGTGTCATCTGCGTTCCAATTTACCGAGTTCTATTATAGCTTATTTATTTGTAAATACTTTTCTTCTAAATTCAGGTTTCTTGCCAAAATTCAATAATAATCCAACTTCCTTATCAGTAGCTTTTAAATAATTCAGCAATTGAAATTCATGTTCTTCGCTTAAAGCGGCTGCGGCTTTTAATTCAAGTATAACACAATCTTCAACAATTAAATCAGCGAAGTATTCCCTACTTCATTCCCTTTATAATTTACAATTATTTGTGGTTGTTGTTCTACAGTTAAATCCATCAACAAAAGTTCTTCATACAAAGAATTCTCATATACTTTTTCTAAAAACCCATAACCTAAAGTATTATAAACAGTATAAAATGCTTTAATAATCTTCTCTGTTATTTCCTGATGCTTAAAATGATTTATATCCAAAATTAATTAATAAATAAAACTTTTATGTTATATATAACCTCTCTTTTTTAAGCTATTTATATCTTCTTTTTATCCTTTTTAATCTTTTCAATCTGCGTCATCTGCGTTCCATTGTTACTGCGTTCCATTTATTTTCTTCTACAATATCTCTTTTTATCCTTTTAAATCCGCTCAATCTGCGTCATCTGCGTTCCATTGTTACTGCGTTCCATTCATTTTCTTCTACAGTATCTCTTTTTATCCTTTTACATCCGCTCAATCTGCGTCATCTG
>CAIQBY010000242.1 GCA_903870175.1 uncultured Bacteroidota bacterium | reverse complement strand
GGTTGGGGAAGCCGCAATTAACAATGTTCCTGAATTGCAGGAACAGGTTGGCAGATACCGTCCCGGAGATAGGGTGAATGTTACTTTAAAAAGAAATAATCAGGAAAAGGTTGTTCCTGTTGTTCTTAAAAACAAAAACGGCAATACTGACGTCGTTGAAAAACCAAAGGTAGAAGTAGTTTCCGCTCTTGGTGCTACTTTCGAAGAAGTAAATGCCGCTGACATGAAGAAATTAAACATTCTGAATGGTTTAAGGATCACTAAATTATCTGCAGGCAAATTATTAAGTGCAGGACTTAAAACGGGATTTATTATTACAACTATAGACAGAAAAAAAATAAGTACAATTGAAGATATTAAATCTTCTCTTGAAAATAAAAAAGGCGGAGTGCTAATTGAAGGAGTTTATCCAAATGGCATGCGAGCCTATTATGGATTCGGGATGTAATTTATTAACATTAATTTAATTTCTATCGTTGATAATTGATGCTCTGTGGCATAAGATTAATTCCTTATACTGATTAAATCATTTTATTAACAATCAGTATTTTGATATTCGTCTTTAAAAACGAAAATAATTGAACGCAAGTATTGTATATTGAGGTATTTTGATTACCTTTGCACCTTAATAGTTACATACTTAAAATACCTATATAAAAATGAGACAACTCAAAATAACCAAATCAATTACCAATCGTGAAAGTGCTTCTCTGGATAAATATCTTCAGGAAATCGGTCGTGAGGAATTGATTACTGCAGATGAAGAAGTGGTGTTGGCAAAGAAAATCAGAGATGGGGATCAAGCTGCATTAGAAAAGTTAACCAAATCAAATTTACGTTTCGTTGTATCTGTTGCCAAACAATATCAAAATCAAGGTTTAAGTTTACCCGATTTAATTAACGAAGGTAACTTAGGTTTGATTAAAGCAGCGAAACGTTTTGATGAAACTCGTGGATTTAAGTTTATTTCCTATGCTGTATGGTGGATTCGTCAATCTATTCTTCAGGCTTTAGCAGAACAATCACGTATTGTTCGTTTACCTTTAAATCAGGTTGGTTCATTAAACAAAATAAATAAAGCATTTTCTAAACTGGAACAACAGTTTGAACGTGAACCAAGCGCTGAGGAATTATCAGACATATTAGAACTTCCACAGGATAAAGTAGCTGACACAATGCGTGTTTCCGGCCGTCACGTATCTATGGATGCTCCGTTTGTAAACGGTGAAGAAAACAGTTTGCTGGATGTATTGATAAACCATGATTCGCCTCGCGCTGATAATGTGCTGATGAATGAATCTTTACAAAGAGAAATTGAACGTTCACTTTCAACATTGACAGAAAGAGAGCGTGATGTTGTAAAATTATTCTTTGGGATTGGTATCAATCACGGATTAACTTTAGAGGAGATAGGAGCGAAATTCGACTTAACACGTGAACGTGTTCGTCAGATAAAAGAGAAAGCAATCAGAAGACTTAGACATAACTCAAGAAGTAAACTTTTAAAAACCTACCTGGGCTAGAAGTAATAACTTAATCATTATGACAACCGCATAAATATCAGTTGAAAATTTACAAAATTTCGCTGATGTTTATGCGGTTTACTTTTTATACAATTACAATCTAATATCAATATTAATTAAACAATAATAAGCAAAACAGATTATGACATTTGACACAAAAGAAATTTTAAAAGGGGAATCAAAAGGTTCGTACGAAACAGAATTAAATGATTGGATTAAGCACGAGAAAGCTGCTATTGAACTGATTGGCGTTATTGGAACTTTATGGTTTGAAAAATCAATAGAGCTTATTATTTTCCGTAATCAACTGGTTGACCGCAGTGCCAGCGAGATTATGAAACTTCATCAATATGCAAAGGATATTGTAAAACAATCCATAAACGTTACTGAGAGTTTGATGCTTGCAAAGGAAATACAAAAACTGGATGTGGTTCCTTCCCGTATTGACATTGGAAGATTGGCTTCTGAATGGTCACAGGAAAAAGGGAAGTATAAATCTTCAGCAGAATTTATGAGTGATAAGCTGAAAGATTATGTTGGTGAAGATAAACATACTATAACTCCGAAAGATGTGGTATTATATGGTTTTGGACGTATAGGAAGATTGGCTGCCAGAGAATTAATAGGACAGGCAGGAAAAGGCGAACAATTAAGATTACGTGCCATTGTTACCCGTACTAATTCAGACGAAGATATTCAAAAACGTGCAGATTTATTACGTACCGACTCAGTTCACGGTCCTTTTCCGGGTACTATTATTGAAGATTTTGAAAACAAAGCATTAATCATCAACGGACATACTGTGAAAATGATTGCTGCAAATAAACCTGATGAAATCGATTATGTTTCTTATGGAATAAACAATGCATTATTAATTGACAATACAGGTATTGCCAGAGACAGAGAAGGGTTGAGCAAACATCTTTTATCAAAAGGAATTGATAAAGTTTTGTTAACAGCTCCAGGCAAAGGTGATATTCCAAACATCGTTCATGGAATTAATCATAGAGATTATAACAAAGATGAGAAAATATTTTCTGCAGCATCCTGCACAACAAATGCAATTGTGCCTATTCTGGCAGTAGTTGACCGTACTTTAGGAATTACTCGCGGACATATTGAAACTATTCACTCTTATACAAATGACCAGAACTTGCTGGATAATTATCATCCTAAATACAGAAGAGGTCGTTCTGCAGCATTGAATATGGTTATTACTGAGACAGGTGCTGATAAAGCAGTTGCGAAAGTATTACCTCAGCTTGCAGGTAAAATCAGCGGTAACTCTGTCAGAGTACCGACACCTGATGTTTCATTGGCTATCTTAAATTTAACATTAACCAATCCGACAACAAAAGATGGTATTAATGAAATAATGAAAGATGCTGCTTTGAAGGGCAATTTAGTTGAGCAGATTCAATACTCCTTTTCCAATGAATTAGTTTCCACTGATTGTATTGGTAATCCATGTGCATGTATTTTTGATAGTCCTGCTACAATTGTTGCTAAAGACGGCAACAGTGCAGTACTTTATGTTTGGTATGATAATGAATATGGATATACCCGCCAGGTTATCCGTTTAGCTAAAAAGATTTCGGAAGTAAACAGGCTGAGATATTATTAGTAGAAATTCTGAATTCCAAAATAACAAACGCCCCGAATTATTGGGGCGTTTTTATTTAGAGGTATACTAAAGATTAATTAAAAAGTAAAACTGACTGTTAGAATTTAGGACATGCAAGTTGCGTAAGGTACTTCTTCTTTTTCTTTGGTTTGCACAATTGATATGAAACAGAGATTTCGTGTGCACCATTAGATACATTTGAAAGATTGGATATTGTAATGTCATAACTATATCCAATATACATTCTTTTGGTTTGAAACCCAACAACTATGTCTATCGCATCATTATTTGGGTAACCTGGTTTATATGCTTTTACCAAAGGGAGGCCGCGATACCATAAACCAAGACTGAATTTATATTGAGAATAATAACCACCAATATCCATCTGATCAAATTTGCTTTGCCCCATAATATGAACAGCAGTTGTAAACGACTTTTGCTGAAATTCATCTTTCTCGTTTTTATCACTCAAAGGGAATTTATAGCCCCCCTGCAAAGTAAATTTAACAGGCATCTTGGCAACGTCACCAATAAGTGATTCATTTGGCCGGTTGATATGAAATATATAAATACCTACCCAAGCTTTATCTGTATATATCAGAGCTCCAGCATTGGCATCAAAATAAGTCTTGGAATGCACAGGGTTTTCAATAGTCGGCACATTGCCTCCGCGTGCAATCTGATCGCCAAAAAGAAGATTATTAAAGTTGATGCTTCTCATGCCTATACCCGGTTGAACGCCCAACCTAACAGCAATTGATTTATTTATCCTTGCTTCGTAAGCAATGGAAGGATCAATAATTGTTGTTCTTAACTGGCCTGTTCCTGCTTCATCGTTTCCTAAAAGCAATCCAATTCCCAAGTGGTATTTATCAAGATAGTGGTCGGCAGATAATAGAAAGGATTGGTAAGCAGTAGAAACTCCCGGCCATTGATTACGATAAGTAAGAGCAACACGCGAACATACATTGGCTCCTGTAAATGCAGGATTTAGATATAATGGAGACGAATAAAACTGAGTAAAGTGCATATCCTGTGCCAATGCAACATTGGCAGACAGCAGGAAAAAGCATCCTAATATTTTATAAAGTTTTTTCATTGATTGGCAGTTGATAGTTTAAAAATTAAATCGTTGCCTGCATTAAAACTATAATCTTCGATAATCTTTGTTTTATAACCTTTGGCTTCAATCATCAAGTTATACTTTTGTCTTGGGTTGGAAATAATCAGGATTTTCCCTGTATCCCAATTCGATTTATAGTACCCCGTTTCTTTTTTTGTACGAGTATCCAATAAAGTAATTTCCACTTTGTTTATTAAAGCATCTGCATCATCATGGACATGAATATCAAATGCCTGTAACTGTTTGACATTGTCTCCAAAATAAACACTGTAGATATCCTGAGAGCCGAAGCCTCCTTCTCTTTCCGAAGACAGGTAACCAACAGAACCATCTGTATTAATTACAAAGAAAATATCATCGTTAACTGTGTTTATCGGGCAACCCAGATTTTCCGGTTCAGTAAAAACACCTGCCTCATTAAATGTTGATTTAAAAACATCGTACCCTCCCCTGTTTTTATGTCCCTGCGAGCTAAAATAAAGTGTTGAACCTTCCGGATCAATAAATGGAGCATCTTCGTTATACTCAGTATTAATATTAGGTCCTAAATTATACGGTTCTCCCCATTTACCATTATCCAGTTTTCTTGCCATGTATAAATCCATTCCGCCATATCCTCCCGGTCTATTGCTCGAAAAGAAAATAATATTTCCATCTGCCGAGTAACAGGCACTTGATTCAAGATAATCCGGAGAATTTACTGTAGTACTCAATATTGCCGGCTTCGACCATTTGCCATTAACGAAATCACTTGAATAAATATCACCGCTTTTCAAATCTTTACTTGTGCGATACATCAGCATTTTCTCTCCGTTAGCTGACAAACCGGTACACGCATCATGCACAGCAGTGTTTATGACAGTATCAAGCATTACGGGTGTCTGCCATGCATTATTTTTTTTCTCCGACATATAAATATCTTCGTAATATTCTCCATTAATATCTTTTTGGGGCCAGATATTGTTTTTCCTTCTTGATGTGAAGAGCATAAACTTTTCGTCAGCGGGAATCAATGGCGCATATTCAGGATATTCCGTATTTATTTTACTTCCCAAATTCTCTATTTCAATAAAATTATTGGAAGTTGATTCTAAATACTCGGCATTATAACATTTGATTGCCAGATCATTTATTTCTTTATTTGTATGCTCCTTTTCTCCTTTGTAGTTTTGGTATTGTGTAAAACATTCCCTTGCCACATCAAACTTTCCGAGTGAATGATTCAATAAACCTAAATAATAATTTGTTTCAGGATAATCCTTTCTTACTACCTTATCAAAGTTCTTCTTCGCTTTATTCCTGTAGTTTTTCAATTCGAATTTACAAACACCAAGTTTATAATTCACTTCGCTGTTGGTGCTATCCTGCAGATATAGTTTTTCGTAAATAGTCATTGCGGCCAGATAATCTGATTCTTCAAAAGCTTTATCCGCTTCAAAAAACTGCTTTTTATCCAGATGCGAAGACGATTGCCCAAAATAAGGAAGAGCAATCAGCATCAGCGATGCAAGTAATAAATATTTTCTATCGCAATAATGTAACATCTCCGCTTTTTCTAAATTTTTTACCATTATTAAATGTAATATCTGCTTTCCAGATATATACATCAAGCTGACATAACCTGCCATGATAATAACCATCCCAACCTTGTTTAATATCAAATGTTTCAAAAATCAATTCTCCCCAACGGTTAAATATCTGCAACTTATATTCTGAAACGCCTGTGGTATAAGGGAAAAATATATCATTATCCAAAGCCGTAATATCATAATATCCGCCGGTAGAGCCACTGGAATTAGGAGTAAACGCATTAGGGAAAACAACATTTGCATTTGTTGTAACCTCAGAACGCGCGGTATCCTTGCATCCATACTGAGAGGTAACGATAAGTTCGACAGGGAAGATACC